>NZ_QVFL01000008.1:0-1032 GCF_003434225.1 Absiella sp. AM29-15 | reverse complement strand
TTTTTAAGAGAACCGTCCCGGCGGGACAGGTCAGGCAGTGACCTGTTCCACCTCCGGGATGGGTTTGAGATTAAAATGAATTTCGATAGAAATGTGTCTTGTTTTATCTTCGTCAATGCGCTCATGCACGACGATTTCTTTGATTAAGCGGTTAAGGGTGGCTGCGTCCAGCTCTGTGATGTTGGCGTATTCCTGAATGGCTTCCACCCATTGTTTTGCGTCATTGGCAAGCTGGACTTCATCGGACAGCCGCTTCCTGCCCTCGGACACTTTTGCTTTAAGCTCCGTCTGCTCGGTCTGTGTCTTTTCCAGCATGGTGTTGAAATTCTGCTCACTGATACGCCCTGCAATCATATCCTCATAAAGCCGCATGACCATTTTATCCAGAACCTCAATCCGTTCCTCGTCCCTTGTAAGGGAGCGTTCCATTGCTTCCCGCTGTTCCCGCTGCTCGGCTTCACAGGTATTGGTCAGGCGGTCGGCAACCGCTTCCCCGTCCATCAGGGCAGCTCTGGCACATTCCCGGATTTTCCGCAGCACATGGCTGTAAAGGGTGTCATAGTCAATCCGATGCTGGGTGCAGTGGTTCTTTCCAAAGGCATTGTAGGTCTTGCAGGAATAAATCTGCTGAGGATGTTTTGCGTTTGTGTAGCGTACCGTCAGCGACTTCCCACACTCGCCGCATTTTATCAGTCCGGCAAACAGGCTGATTTCATTGGTCTGCCCCGGACGCTGGCGGGATTTCAGCTTGTTCTGCACAATGTCAAAGCTCATGCGGTCAATCAGCGGTTCATGCTGTCCCTCCACTACAATCCAGTCCTCCGGCTTCTTTTCTCCAATCGTGCCGATTTTGAAACGGTAGTCTTTTTTCTGGGAAGCAATCGCCCCGGTGTAAACGGGATTCATCAAAAGGTCTTTGATAACGGAGAAGTCCCACATATACCGTCCGTTTTCCGGGTCTTTCTTTTCCCATTTGGTTCGGGTATTGCGAAGCCCCCGTTCCCGGTTCCACCATGTGGGGCAGGGGATTTT
>NZ_QVFL01000007.1:83081-196953 GCF_003434225.1 Absiella sp. AM29-15 | reverse complement strand
GGGAATGCGCCAAGAATCCATGATTCTCTTGTTATTTCATCTACTTTACTCATTATATTATATCTCCTATCCCTTGAATATTAATTCAAAGCAGTTTTTCTTTGTGGCATTTCTACATACTTCTAAGAATTTATCAATATCTTCTTTTGTGGTATAAAGATAAATACTAGCACGAATTGTGGAATAATCTTCTAATCGATCTACTAATAATTTTGAGCAATGTTGTCCTGTTCTAACTGCAATACCATGATGATTAAAATATTTAGCAACATCTAATCCAAAGATATCTTTTACATTAAATGTTATGATACCTGTTGTTGTATCGGGATTATAAAGCTTGATATGATCCATTTTCTTTAATTCAGAAATTGCATAATCGTGTAGTTCTACTTCATGTTGGTGTATGTTCTTCATGCCTAAAGTTTCTAAATATGTGATTGCGGCATCTAATCCGAAAATTGCTTCTAAAGGCTGTGTTCCTGCCTCAAATTTATATGGTGGCTGTTTTAATTGAATATTTCCACACATATCATAATTAGCATTACTGGCGCCACCTAAAAATAAGGTATCCATAGATTGTAAAAGTTCCATTTTTCCATAAAGTACACCTATGCCAGTTGGTCCACACATTTTATGTCCAGAAAATGCTAAAAAATCACAATCCATTTCTTGTACATCTGTAGGCAAATGTGGCACACTTTGGGCACCATCTACCAATACCAAAGCACCGTATCGATGGGCTACTTCGCAAATTTCTTTCATTGGCGCAATATAGCCTAATACATTTGTGATATGCGCTGTTACAATCATTTTAACATGTTCATCCATCATGGATGAAACAGCTTCAGCTGTTAATTCGCCTTTTTCATTTAAGGGAATGTATTTTAAAACAGCACCTTTTTCTTCTACAACACGCATCCAAGGCAAGATACAGGAAGCATGTTCAGCTTCTGTTGTTAATACAACATCACCTTTTTTTAAATGCTTTCTTCCATATCCATATGCTACCAGATTTAATGCGCCACTTGCTCCACTTGTAAATACGATTTCTCTTGTTTTTTTCGCATGAATAAAATCAGCTACATGTTTTCGTGCATGCTCAATACGTTCATCCACTAGATAACTGAAATCATAATCACCTCTATTTGCATTGGCACTATAATTTCTATAATAATCACATACGGCATCAATCACACTTTCTGGTTTTAATGTCGTCGCACAATTATCAAGAAATATATAAGGATGCTCTTGCATGTTTTTTTTCAACATCGGGAAATCTTTTCTTATATTATAGACATCGTACATAGTATCTCCTTCCCATATACAGAAAGCAGCGAAAGATGATCAATCGCTGCTTCCGTTCATTATTTCATTTCATTTGGAAAATGTTCTTTAATGGCATTGATCAATGTTTCTTTTACACCATCTAGATCTACCAAATTTTTTGTTTGTGCTAATACAGCATCAGTTGGTGGAAGCATAGAAGACCATTCTGGACTTGTTAATACTAAATCAGTATTAGAAAGATAAGCCAATGCTTCACCAAAAGCACAAGATTCTACTTCTGCATCAATATTATTTTCATCACAAATTTTTCTAACATTGATTTTTAAGATTGTACTTGTACCCATTCCATTACCACAAACACATAAGATTTTTAACATAAACGTTTCCTCCTTAGCCAATTTTGGTCTTTGTTTTATGTTATTTTAATTAAGCGATGACTGGTTCAATGCCCATCAGTTTAGCGAATTCTTCAAGGTCTTTTGTATAATCTCCATATACCCATGCATAGTGATGTCCGAAATCAGCTTCTTTTTCATGGAAATCTCTTGCATCAGCAACTTTGAATACAACAGCATGACGACATTCCTGAGTTAAGAAATCATCGCATCCTGTGATTTCACCTTTTGCAATCATCATCTTATCCATTCTAGGACTCATGTTGATCATTGTAATAGTTTCACCTTTATCTTTCGCAAAGTCATAGCGCATTGTTGCACCCCAGTTGCCCTTTGTGAAACTTACATAATCGATTGGAAGATCTGGTTCATCATAACCCTTCATTTTCTTAGTACAAACATCGTGCAGAATTCTCATTGTATTGTTTTCCATATCTTGTACACGAACCATACAGTTACCCATATGTGGAGATTTTCTAGCAATATTCATCAGAATTGCCAATGAGATAACAGAACCAACATCAGCTGCACAAGCTGCAGGAATTCCTTCGTCTTTTAATAGAGAGTTTGTTAAACAGAATGTTAAATGACGTTTATTCAATTCCATAGTTGCACACATTTCAAAGCAAGGAATTGTGAATGCACTACAGTTATAAAGATTTAACATCTTATTTACTGCCAAGTAGAAACGAACGTCGTTTACTACATTTTCAGCTGGCATGTGTACACCGTTTGCTTCAGTTACTAGTTTTTCTGCAATACGTTTTGCTTCTTCATTTTCTTCATCTGTAAATTCATCCATAATCTTAAAGAATTCTAATCCATTATAATTAAGGATTTCCATTCCAAAACGATCTGTAACATCCTGAAGATTGATAAATGAGCTTACACAACCAAATGATAATACATTGTTTCTCAATGCATACAATAATTTTGTATCTTTCAACGCTTTTCTAGCTTTTAATAAACGGAAAGTTCTATTTAAATCATCATAGTTTAATGCGTTATACATTTCATTAAAGCCTAATGCACGCATGTGTGCTGTAGCATCAATGCCGCCTAAACGAGAATATTTACTTGTTGATAATGGACAGAATGCCAATGGTTTATTGGTTCTCTTCGCAAGAATTGTTGATACATAAGATATAAGTCTTGTACCAGAAATTAAATATACATCTACTTCATCATTTCTTGAAGTTGCTTCTTCAACTGCTTCATCAGGAACTGCGAAATCTTCATGCCATTCGATGAATTTTGTATCTAGTAATTCAACATATCTGTGATCAATATATTTAGCAATATCATCATTGAAGTTTGCTAAATCTTTTTGAGCTGCGTTATAATCAAATTCGTAACTCAATTCTTCTCCACACCCATAACGACAAGGCCCCATAAATGCGTGTTTGTGCATTAGGCTGACAAACACTGGCTGTACTACTAATTTTTCATTAACTTTACTGTTTTTATGCATAATGTTACCTCCTATTAATATTTATATCTGTAGGCTTATGCTCCTACTGGTATACCTAACATTGATCCAATAGCTTTTAAGATTCCGATGATTGCTACCCATACAGTTGCATAGTCTGCACTACCTTGCCACCATGATAAGCCAGTCATCTGAACAGCTAACATAGAACCGAAAATCTGAACAAAACCGTTCAAAGTACAAATAACACCAGCTGCTTTCCATCCACCAAATTTATTAGCGAAGATTGCAATTGTTGCGTTATCGAAGAACAATGGAATAAATCCAGGAATTAAGAAGATTGGAGTCTTAAATACGATCAATCCTAATAATCCAAGAACCTGTCCAACAGTACCAAATACAAGACCTAATACAACTGATTTAGGTGCGAAAGCGAAAGTTGCTGCACAGTCTACACCAGCTACTGCACCAGGTAATAATTTTTCAGAAATACCTTTGAATGACATCATAATTTCACCAACAAACATACGTACACCAGCTAACAGTACATAGATGTTTGCTGTTAATGTAATTGTAATCCAGAATAGGAATACAAGATTGTTTGTTAAACCAGCTTGTGCTAAACCTTCAGGTCCACGCAGCCAGTCAATATTTTTAGATCCAATAACCAAGAAGATAATTGCGACTGACAAGAACATTACCAATGCTGTTGCGATAACGTTATCCTGTAGGATATTTAATGAAGCAGGTAATTTCTTCTTTTCAATATCGTCTTTCTCAGGGTTTCCAATAAATGGAGCCACTTTATAAGCGATATAACTTGCAAACATCTGCTGGTGAGCAACTGTGAAGTCTGCGCCAGTAATCAAATGTGTTGGTTTTATCAACATTGTTGAGAAAATTCCCCAATATAATGCTGTAATAATTGAAGCAATAATAATGGTTGGAATCATACCAGTACCTAAGAACTTCCATACGATGTAAGTTGAGATACCTGCCTGTACGATCATTGCATTTCCAGTTAAATATACAGCTCTGATTTTTGTATATTTACGTAAAGCAACAAAGATTAAGTTTAAGATAAATGCCACAAGTAATGTATAAATTCCCCAGCTAGCTCCTGTTCCTGAGCCTAGTATTGCATCCATTTTTTCATATGCGGCAGTCATTGTAGGATAAGTGTTAAGTCCGGCACCAGTAATTCCTGTAGCAGTTTGTATTGCGACAATCAGCTTATTGAAGTTCGCAATCAAAGCACCAGAACCCATACCCATAACGATAATACCAATTGCTGCTTTTAATGCTCCTGTTAATGCTTTTGAAAATTTCTGATTCATTGCCAGGTAACCGATTAATACGATTAAACCAATCAAGATAAACGGTTGACCGAATATCTGTTTTAACAACAAATCTAATAACCAATTGAAATCCATTTTGTTTCTCCTTCCTCATTTTGAGCGACAGGTCTTATTATAGAATTTTTTATATCAAACTATTCATATTTTCCTGCCTTGTTGATAGCGCTTGCAAACACTTTACGATTAGATTATGCGCTGTAATAAGCAATTCGTCAATAAAATTTTACGAATATTGTTCATTTTATACGAATTTTATCGCCTGTTTTGTCTGTTTTTTATTTTTTATGTACATTTTTATGCATGTTCTCATGAAATCAAACATTTATCAAAATATGTTATGTTTGATATATTCTGACACACCATCTTCATCATTAGATAGTGTAAAATCCGTTGCTGCTTTTTTAACATTTTCACTTGCATTCGCCATAGCAACACTATGTTTAGCACAAGCAAACATACTTAAGTCATTATCGTAATCTCCAAATACAATAACATTTTCATCAGTAATATTCATTGCTTTTTTTATTGCTTCTATACCAGAATATTTAGATACTTCAGGATGAAATACACCCATTAATCCATACCCTGTACTTTCATTTTTTACATGATCTAGTTTTGAAACATAGTCAGAAAATGCGCTTAATCTATCTGGCTCATCATATGCTACGATTTTGATTACATCTTTTATGAAATCATGACACCCAGTTAACTCAATTGGAGTTGCTGGTAATTTAATTGGATATCCCTTGCTTTTTGCTAATGCTTCATAATCTGTTATTCTTTTCATTAAAACTTCACTGTCTTTCACATAATACATATGATCTGTTGTATAAGTCATTGCCACCATATCGTGTTCATACAAATACTCATAAATTTTTTCTTTAACACCATCATCTAAACATTCTTTATATAAAATTTCTCCATCTATTGATTTCACATAAGCCCCATTGCATGATAATAAATAATCAGCACCACCAATTGCTTCAGAATAAACAGACATCATCTGATCATAACGCCCACTTGCATAACATACACATATACTTCTTTGCTTTGCTTCTTTTAACGTATCAATACTTGCCTTTGTCAATTCTTTTTTGCTGTTTAACAAAGTGCCATCTAAATCACATACAATTAATTTTATTTTATCGTTTTTCATATTTTTACTCCTCTTCTAAAATAATTTCTAAATCTTTTTTTAATTTGCAAATTATCTGTTCATAAATTTTTCTGCCTTTTTCTTTTGTTGCTATAGCAGGATTTCCAAAGGCTCCTGATTTGTTAAAATTGCGCCAACTATCCCCGCGAAGCTGTTGTTTCCTATTTGCACCTTGATCTTCTACTACTGCTTTCGTCAAATCTACATCTTTTTCATTCAAATACAACATCAAAGAAGTTTCCAGTTCTCCTGCATGCCAAATACCATTTGGTAAAGATGAGTCAAGTAAGTAAGAAACATCTTTATCAATGTTTGGGTAAGATAAAATATATATTTCTTGAAATCCATCTTCCTTTATTTGCCTTTGTATCTTTTTTAAGCAACTTAAATTTCCATTATGGAATGAATATAAAATTACTTTTGACACTTTCGCACGCATCATACTTTTTACAACCTCTTCACCATACATCATCAACACATCTTCATTTATTGAAACAGTACCTTCATAATCTTTAGCAGACCATACCTGTCCAAATGTTATTGCTGGATAATGATGTATCTTAAAATCCTGTTCTAAAGACTCCACTATTGCATTCATAATTTGTGTGTCTGTATCCATGGGAAGATGATAACCATGTTCTTCTACCGAACCAAACAGTAACATAACTGGCTGTCCTGTAAGTTTTTCTTTTGCATTTTTCCAACTAACTTTTGATAAATCCATTTTACAACCTCCTTTTCTGCTAACCTCCAAAATATTGTTAGCTCTTACATTTTTTATATCATATCATTCATTTAATTCAATGTTTTTTAGGAACACTTGTGCGTTTTTATGGATTTTTTAGTATTTAATAGGTGTTTTAATTCATTTTATGATTGTTTTATACCATTCAGCGTGGTATCATGACCATAGAAGCAATCAAATGGAGGTGCGATCATGTACTATTTAAATTTATTAATTTCAATTCTACTAATTTTAGGATGTTTTTATATCCTTTACATGGTCATTAAACGAAACAAAAAAATTCTAGTGAAAGGTCATGATGATATCTTTACAATTGCCTTAATCATGTTTTTTGTAATTATCATATTTCCAATCACAGAAAAAATCACGCTTATGGAAATTGTAAGAAACATTTGTGTGTACACATTCCTATTTTCAACATTTGCAATTAGAAGAGGCATTAGTGATAATGGTTTTGAAAAAGTCTTTTTTACTATTTCTTGGAATACTGTGGATAAAATTGAAGTATCTGTTTGTCAACAGTCTAAATTTCAAGTGGTTTGCTACAGTAAAAATCATCACTTTAAACTGATTTTTAGAAACATGCAATTAAAGAGAGTTATGTGGGAGCTGGATAAACACTGTAAAAATATTCAGATTGAAAAAGCTTTACAGGATATGATTATAAAAAGTGGGAAAGCTAAATAAGGTACACATATGAAAACAAAAAATATTCTTGTTGCTTCACGTAGAAAATCAGTTTTAAAGGAAGTTCAAGCAAAGATAGAAGTATCCGTTGACGATTTAGCTGAACAATTTCAAGTTTCCCCTTTAACGATACGGCGGGATTTGCAATATTGGGAAGATAAAGGTCTTGTCCATCGATTTTATGGTGGTGCTAAAATCATTCAACATTTAGAAAGTAAAGATCCTACAAAATCAAATGAGCCATATAAACATGCTATCGCTAAATATGCGGCACAATATGTTGAAAATGGTGATACTATTTTCATTAATACCAGTTCTACTGCATTACTTGTATTGAAGTATATACGAGGAAAAAGAGTCACAGTGATTACCAACAATGGAAAAGCAATTTTTATGGAACATGATCCTTTAGTTTCTATCGTATTAAGTGGTGGTGAGCTACGTATTCCTAAAGAGTCTATGGTTGGAGATTTTGCTCTTACGAATTTGCATCGTGTTACCGCAAACAAATGCTTTTTAGGATGTAGTGGCTTTGATATACACACAGGTATGAGTACCGCTGTTTTACATGAAGTATCAATTAATGAAATGATGATTAATCAATGTAAAGGTGAAATATTTTTATTAGCTGACAGTACAAAAATTGGCACCATACATCAATTCATTATTGCTGATGCAAGTGCCTTTCAATATGTCATTACGGATAATCGTGTTAATAAAGATATATTGGAAGAATTTCATGAATATGGTTTAAATGCAGTAGGATTGCCTCCTTTCTATAATTATGATGAAAAAGATAAATCTTAAAAGCTTGATAAATAATCCAAATTTAGGTAATACTATAGATAATTTCTATAGTGAGCCATAAGCAAACGATGTATGAACACACATGTTTGTCCATATGCTTAATGAATGACTATTTCCCAATAATATAAGTTCATTGACAGAAATTTCCTTTCCTTATGCTAATTTTACTATTTCTGATTGTGTAGACATCGTATTGTTTATCTATCATCTTTAAACTTTTAAAGATGTAAAACAGACTGGTCTAAAAAAGCCAGTCTGTTTTTTCAGTAAAAACACATAAAAATGCACATATGTGCATTTTTTTATTATATTTTCATCGTTATTTGTGCGCATTTGTCCTTTTTTCTGCAATTTTGTTCGCTCTATTGAGAGTATATGAGAATTTGATTAATATAAAATCAGTAAAGAAAGGCTGTGAAAATTATGATCATTGTTATTATATTTTCCGTATTAGGACTGTTTATTATGTCAAAAAGAGTCCATCAAAGCATTTTGGTAAACAAAACCATTAAACAACGTTTAACACAAAAACCGCAATTATATTGTGTAAGAGGAAGCTGGTTCTCTATTCTCAGTTTCGTATTACTATGTATTATTGGCTGTATTCTCGCCATCGTGAATATTAATAATCCTTCTATGACTGGTCTTGGTATAATGATAACTCTTATCAGTATTGGCGAATTAATCAATGCAATCACCATCAATTCCTTCTACTATGATGATAAAGGATTTTACTTTTATCATAAATATTTCAAGTTTAAACAAGTAAAAGAAATCAAAAAAGTAAAAGGTATGTTTGGATTAATCGATATGTATAGCGTAGAAACCAAAAGCGGAGATTTATTTTCTATAAGTTCTGCTGCATATCCAGTATTAGAAAAGAAAGTAAAGAGCACTATTTCAAAAGGCTAAATAATAAAAAATGTGCAAGTTGCAGAAAACGTAAGAAACAGTTTCTGCACATATGTGCAATAATTTCTAAATCATTGACATTTGTGTAAAACAGAGGGTATTTTATAAATGTGAAGCGCTTACACATACCGATGGAAGGAGAAAGAAATGGAAAGAAAACTAATTGAAAAGGATTTTATTCAGACAATGGATCATGTGGACACATGGAAAGAAGCAATCAGAATTGCCGCAAAACCATTGCTGGAACACCAATGTATACAAGAATCATATATTGATGCAATGATTCAGACTGTGATAGACTTAGGATCTTATATCGTTATCGCTCCTGATATCGCAATGCCTCATGCAAGAAGTGAAGGCAGAGTTTTAAAAAATTCCATTAGTATTCTAAAACTGGAAAAACCTGTCTATTTTGATTCAGATGAAGCCAGCAAGGCAACCTTCATCATGCCGATTGCCTGCGTAGATAACGAAAATCATTTAACTATGTTAGCCAAAGTCG
This sequence comes from Absiella sp. AM29-15, assembly GCF_003434225.1. NCBI lineage: Bacteria > Bacillati > Bacillota > Erysipelotrichia > Erysipelotrichales > Erysipelotrichaceae > Amedibacterium > Absiella sp. AM29-15. The sequence continues at coordinate 187,675 of NZ_QVFL01000007.1, read as the reverse complement.
CTGAAATCTTAGGTGATCCAGATACAATGGAAAAAATTCTACATACAAATGATGCAGAGAAACTATATGAAATGTTTGAAACACTAACATTTGAGGAGGAAACACAATGAGTGGATTTTTTAAATTCTTAGTTAATGATTTCCTTACAGAACCAGTTATCCTGATAGGATTATTGATCTGTATTGGATACATTTTAAACAAAGAAAAACCAGTTAAAATTATTACAGGAACCATCAGTGCCATGGTTGGTATTCAAATGGTCATCTTCGGTGGAACACAATTCAGTAATATCTTCAAACCAATTACGACCGCAGTCGCAAATTCATTTGGAATTCAAGGTTATATCATGGATTCCTATGCAATGAAATCTACTACACAGGAAGCATTAGGAAATGCATTCGGACTTGTTGGATATGTATTCTTAATCGCATTCGCAGTAAACTTATTACTGGTATGGCTTGGTAAATATACCAAAGCAAAAGGTGTATTCTTAACTGGTAATGCTGGTATTGCACATTCTCAGGCAATCTTATGGTTAGTCATCGCAGTACTTGGCGTTTCAGGATCAACCGCTGTCATCATCTCTGGTATCTTAGTTGGTATCTATTGGGCATTCTCAACAACACTTGCTTATAAAACAATTGATGATGTTACCGGTGGCGCTGGATTTACAGTAGGACACAATCAGCAGATTGGTATCTGGTTCTTCGGTAAAATCGCAAAATTCTTTGGTAATCCTGAACAGGACGCAGAAAACTTAAAACTTCCTGGATGGTTATCCATCTTCAACAATAACGTAACATCTGTCGCATTGATCATGGCAGTGTTCGTAGGTGCCTTCATGTCACCATTAGGCATTAGTGGTATTCAAGAACTTGCAGGTAAACAGCACTGGTTTAATTTCATTATTTTAACAGGTATCAATTTCTCTATGGATATGGTCATTCTGTTAACTGGTGTTCGTATGATGTGTGGTGAATTAACTGGTGCATTCAAAGGTATTCAAGAAAAACTTGTGCCAAACGCTGTCCCAGCAATCGATGTAGCTGCCATGCTGCCTTTCTCACCAAACGCCGCAACTTTAGGTTTTATCTTCACTACCATTGGTACTGTTCTGGCAATGTTAATTCTGCTTGCAACACATAGTACAGTTATGGTTTTACCTGGATTTACACCTTTATTCTTCAGTGGTGGTCCTATTGGTATCGTCGCAAACAAATATGGTGGAGTAAAATCTATCATCGTATGCTCTATATTATTAGGTTTCATTCAGACATTTGGTACTATTTGGGCAATCCACTTAATGATGTATCCACAAGGTGCAGGTTGGTCTGGTATGTTTGACTTCTCAACATTCTGGCCTGCAGTCACAGAAGTAATGAAATTTATCGGTAATTTATTTTAATAACTAGGAGGTAATCGATATGAAAGACAAAGTACATGTATTATTCGTTTGTGGTTATGGTGTAGGAAGCAGCGCCATTTCTGAAAGTATTGTAAAGAAAGCATTAGTCGCAGAAGGTATTAACGCTGAAGTAAAACATACAGCTGTTGGAGAAATGCCTTCCATGAAGGACTGGACAGATATCATTGCAATATCCACAAAGCTTGCGGAAGGTGTTACATTTCAGCCAGAAGAACACGTAATCAAAGTCGTAAATATTATGGATGGTAAAGGTATTGCGGCTTCCATTAGTAAGATCGTTGATGAATACTTCCCTGATGCCCGAGTAAAATAGGCCTATGAAAGCAATCATAGTATTTTACGATAGCTTAAATAGAAGATATCTTCCAAATTATGAACCTGATTGCGAAACAATCGCACCAAACTTTCTTCGATTAGGAGAACACGCAGTTACTTTTGATCAATCTTATGTTGGCAGTATGCCTTGTATGCCAGCTCGTCGTGAGCTGCATACAGGACGTCACAACTTCTTACATAGAGAATGGGGACCTCTGGAACCATTTGATGATTCTATGCCAGAAATCTTAAAGAAAAATGGCGTTTACACTCACTTAATTAGTGATCATCTTCACTATTGGGAAGATGGCGGATGCACCTACCATAACCGCTACAGTTCCTGGGAGATTGTACGTGGTCAGGAAGGGGATCATTGGAAAGGCTGTGTTGGTGATGTCGATATACCACCTGTTGTTTTTACACCAACAAAACAAGATGGCACAGGCGTTGCCAGTGGTTGGAAATATGATTGGGTCAATCGTGAATATATCAAAGATGAGAAACAGTTCCCTTCTTCACAAGTATTTGATTTAGGCTGTGAATTTATTGAAAAGAATCATAAAGAAGATAACTGGCTGCTTCAAATTGAAACCTTTGATCCACATGAACCATTCTTCTCACCTGATAAATATCAAGAGTTATATCCTGAAGAATACGAAGGAAAACACTTTGACTGGCCACGTGGAAAAGTCACACAAAGTGAAGAAGAAATAGAACATTGTAAACATCAGTATCGTTCTTTGGTATCCATGTGTGATCACCACTTAGGACGTGTACTTGATCTTATGGATCGCTATGATTTATGGAAAGATACCATGTTGATCGTTGGTACTGATCATGGCTTCCTGTTATCGGAACATGGCTACTGGGGTAAAAACCAGATGCCTTACTACAATGAAATCGCAAATACGCCAATGTTTATATGGGATCCTAAACACCCAGTGAAAGATGTACATCGAAATTCTCTTGTACAATTGATTGACTGGGCACCAACCATTTTGGATTACTTCAATCTGCCAATTCCTCAGGATATGCAAGGACATATCTTATCCGATGTGATTACAGAGGATAAACCAGTACGTGAGGCCGCAATCTATGGTGTATTTAGTGGACATGTAAATGTCACTGATGGTCATTACACCTATATGCGTGCAGCACTTCCAAAACGGGCGAACGATATTTATAATTACACACTCATGCCAGTCTACATGACAAGGCGGGTTCCTGTTTCCCAATTACAGGAAGCCACCTTACAGGAACCATTTCCTTTCACAAAGCTATGCAAAACTTTAAAGATTCCTGCCAATGATAAATACCGCGTTGCCCATTTTGGAAACCTGCTGTTTGATAATGTAAATGATCCTGGTCAACTGCAGCCACTTCATAACGAGGAAGTTGAAAATCAGATGATTCAGAAAATGATCAAACTTATGAAAGAAAATGATTGTCCAAGCGAACAATACCATCGACTTGATTTAGAAAAACACCTGCGATAACCACAGGTGTTTTGCGCTACACATGGAGGTAAATATGAGAAATAATGATGAGAATGCCGGTATTATGGCAGAAGTAGCTTCTTTATATTTTGAAAGAGGATTAAGTCAGCAGGAAATTGCGGACCGCCTGTTTTTTTCACGTTCTAAAGTATCACGATTGTTATCAAAAGCGATCGAAGAAAAGGTAGTGGAAATTAAAATCAACTATCCTATGGAGCGTGTTTTCCGTCTAGAAAATGAATTGAAAAATATCTATCAGTTAAAAGATGTTATTGTCGCAAAGGATTATGGTACCAGTTTTGAAATGTTGATGAAACGTGTCACACAAATGGCTGCACAGCATCTCGACAGTATTTTGGAAATCCATACGCCAATTGGCATTACCTGGGGTGAAACAGTATATCATGTAGTGGAAGAAATTAAACCAACAAGCAAGAAACATATCAATGTTATCCAGCTGATGGGCACTACAGAAAGCAATAATAACTCCGCTTATAATACCCCTGAATTAATACGTACACTGGTAGATAAATATGAAGGCAGTTTCTCTCAGATTTACTCTCCTCTTGTGGTAGAAAATGATATCATTCGTGACAGTCTTGCGAAGGAGCCAATTATTCAACGCGTACTTAATGAAGCAAGAGATGCAAAAGTTGTATTAACAAGTGTTGGTGAGTTGTATAACAGCAAGACAAAAGCATGGGAAAGCACACTGACACCAGAGGTAAAGAAAAAGCTGGTACAAGAAGGTGTCGTTGGTGTTTTATTGGCCCATTTTATTAAGATGGATGGCAGTCTTGCCGATCCGGAATTAGATAAAAAAGTAATAGGAATTTCCTTGGATGATCTTCAGAATATCGAAAATGTAGTTGCTGTGGCAGTAGGTACCAAGAAAGCAAAGTGCTTGTTTGGTGCATTAAATGGTGGATATATCAATACATTGATTATTGATGAATTACTCGCCAGAGATGTCTTGAAATTATATTATAAATATCGTGATAAATCCCTTGAATAAAGGGATTTTATTAATTCAGTTATAACTTAGTTAGTTACAACTGAGTTATTTTTTTGTTGTGAATACTGAACAACGTGAAGCTATATTAAAACTAAAAGAAGAATTGATTTCTGTAGAGGAACAACGATTATATGGTGGAAAAAAGTATACCTTGGAAGATGTTGTAAATAACTGACGAAATAATTATAGTTCATAAAAAGATTCCAAACGTATAAAATGTGCAGATATCCTCTGCACATTTTCATTGGAAAATAGATTCAAATATTGTTGAGATTTCCTTCATGTTCTTTTCGTTGAATTTTTCATCTTCATCTTGTGGTTTTACTAAAAAACCATGATAATGAGAAACTGAATTTTCTAAACTAAAATAGTTGAATATTTCAACGCCTTCACCTGCTACATTTACTCTTGTAAGTTTCAAATCTCCAGCAGGTAAATGAAGTGTTTTTGTATCTGTGATATTTTTATCAGTTAAGTCTTTTTCTTTTCCATCAATATAAAATTCCATATGATATGTATCAAATTGCAGTCTGATTTCATAATATGGCCGCTTCAGAAATCCTTGTACTTTACTGATTTGACTTTGATCAATATCTTCAAGATTTAAATGATATTTCTCACACAACGTTGGCACAGTGATATCACTCCTACCTTTTTTATCAAAAATGATGGCTTGTATAATGGTGATGCCAATGAGGATGATGAGTATAGATAGTAGTGCAATTTTGATTCCCTTATGCTTTTTCATGTCCATATCTCCTAACTTTTTTCATAAATTATCTTGATTTTAAAGCGATGTTTTTGATATTGGCTCTATCTAATTTCATCATAACATAACGATAAATAATGAACAAGAATATATCATTTAAAAGTCAAAAAACATCCTCAAAGAGAATGTTTTCTTCAATATCTAATCAATCATACCATTTTTTTTTAATTAATGACTGATACCAATAGAATGATGCTTTAGGATAGCGTTGATACGTTCCATTTCCAAAATCATCTTGATCATTATAAATAAAACCATAACGCTTTTTCATTTCACTTGTTCCAGAAGATACCATATCGATTGGCGACCATGCACAATAGGCAAATACCTCTACACCATGTTGTATCGCTTTTTGTATTGCCTTTATGTGTTCTTGGATATAATCAATACGATAATCATCCTGAATAATATGATTTTCAGGTAGTTCTTCAATTTGCCCAAAACCATTTTCTGCAATCATTAAAGGCTTTTCATAGCGATCCCAATAGCGAAGGAAACCATCATATAACCCTAAAGGATTTATGGTCCATCCCCATGGATTAGCTTTCAAGTATGGGTTCAGTTGAGAATCCCCAATGGCCATAGAGTTTTTATCAGCACTGACAACATTAGAATTATAATAACTAATCGCAAGGAAATCTAATGTATGACGCACAATCAATTCCAATTCATCTTGATTCATTTCAATATCAATGCCATTATCTTTGAAATAACGAATGGCATATCCTGGATACTTACCACGCAATTGTACATCTGAATAAAAATACATTGTCATTTGATTTTTCTCAGTCGCAAAGCTTACATCTTCTGGCTTACAAGTCATAGGATTCACAAGGAAATCCGCTAACATTGCGCCAAATTTAAAGCTAGGATTTATCTTTACACCAATTTCTTTTACTTTCGCACATGCGATAAATTTATGGTGTACTCCCTGATACTTAATTTTATCAAGATCTGTGACAGTATCCTTGATAACGCCAATTGAACTTAAACCAACTCTTGTAAGATTAATCTGATTGACTGGTATCCAATATGTTACTTTATCTTTAAATCTTTTCATTACAACTGTGGCATATTCAACATATAAATCAATCACTTTTTTACTCATAAAGCCATTATATTTTAATGCTAAATCTACTGGCATATCATCATGGTATAAGGTCACAATCGGTTCAATTTGTCGTTCTTTTAACATATCCAAAATATGTTCATAAAACTGTAATCCTGTTTCACTTACTTCCTGTTCCGCACCATTTGGATAGATTCTGGCCCAGCTGATAGAGAAGCGAAAACATTTGATTCCCATTTCTGTAAGCAGCTTTATATCTTCCTGATATGTTTCATAAAAGTTAATTCCCTGTTTTTTGGGAAAGTAATATTGGTCTGGATGTTGTAGACGATCTAATATTTCTTGTTTACTTAAATCACCCTTTACTTTAGATGTATCATTCGGGTTATAATCTTGCAAATCCGCAACCGTGATTGCTCTGTCTTTTGCACCTTCTGCCTGTTTGGCACTGATGGCTACACCCCAAAGAAAATCTTTAGGAAAGCTATCTTTTATACAATCTTTGTAAATATCATTCATACGCATAACTTTATCTATCTTTCTGCTTATAAAAGCTCTCAAATACAAGAATCATCTTTTCTGCAAGATTCACTTCACTCATAATGGTCATCAATGTATCTTGTGCGTGTGTAAACAATAAACAAGATTCATAATGTACACCAGCGGCTTCCTTTTGTATAATTTCTGTTTGTTCCTGATGTGCTTTTGTGATTTCAATTCTTGCTTCTGCTATTTTGTTTTTTGCTTCTTCAAATTGGAATGCTGCAACATCATCCATCGCTTCATTTGCTTTTGTTCTGGCATTCCCTGCTTTCATGATGATTTTCATGGAAACAGGTATTAATATATTGTTTTCATCCATTAAAACTCTTCCTTTCTATAACCAATCCTGCTTATGCATTCTTTTCTTGTTCTTCTTTTACCAATTGCTTATCATACTTCATTAAGAATGGATACCAAATCAATGTATAAATGGCAAATAATACAAAGAACCATAAGAATGCTCTCATATCATCCGTTGTTAACCATGTACAAATTGGAGCCGGAATACGTGAAATATTGTTTACACCTGCTGGGATGTTTAAGAATCCTGCACTCATGATAAACCATACAACTAATGCGCCAACAATAGAATTCATCCACATAGGAATCATCAATAATGGATTAAATACAATTGGTGCACCATATACCAATGGCTCATTGATATTAAATATGGAAGGTCCTAAACAAATTTTTCCCATTGTTTTTAGTTTCTTTGATTTACATTTAAACAACATTAAGAAATTAAGTGGCAATGTACCACCTAGGCCTCCCATTGCGATCAAAGCAGTCGTAAATATCGTTTCAGTTGTGACAATATTTATTGGTTGTCCACCTGCTAATGCAAGTTCGGCATTCGCCGCAATTCCAGCCATCAAAATTGGTTTTACGATAGCATTTAAAGACCATGCAGAAATACCTACGGAATAAAGCAATACATATAAGAAACAGATAATCACAAAACCTGGTAAAGACTGACCAATATTTACAACTGGCTGGAATACCATATTAATAAATGCGACTAAATCGAAATTAATTGTGAATACTGTAATACCAAACAATAGATAAATAAATGTCATAGGGATAATATTATTGATCCACTCGCAAACAAAATCCGGCATTGTTGCACTATTTTCTAATACATGTAATTTCGCATAAAGGTGGAAAACAATCATGACAACCAATGCGACAATAATTGCGATAAATAATCCACTACCACCTAAGAAATTGATATCTGTAATCGTTAATTCCATTTTTCCAGTTTCTGCATTTTTCAACAGAGTTGCCATAGATGGACATAATGCCATCACAAAAACAGTTAAAGAAGTAAGACCCGCTGTAATAGTATATTTAGGATGATCAAGTTCTACCATGCCAAAATAGGCTACCATAAAAGATACGATTAATGACATCATGCCAAAACTGAATGTATTCACAAAGCTCATATCTGGTAAAGCTGGAATATATCTTACAAATACATTGTATATAGAAACAACGGATCCAACTAAGATAAATGGTAATATTTTTTGCATTGCACTTGCGACAGCACTAATCCATGGATTTGCAAATATCTTTTGCATCCCGGGTGCCAACTTGTCTGTAAACCAACTCATTATTGCATTCATATTTTATCCTCCAAATTTTTAATCTTTCTCTACTTTTAATTCCTGAAGTACAAGCTCTAATAATGCTTTTCCATCCAGCATGGAATAAATTTCTTCTGGAATAACAATGACTGGAATTTGATAAGGTTCTGCTAATTCCTGAAAAGCTTTTAGACGAAATTCATAGTGTGGTCCGATACACAGAATATCCATTTTCGGTAAATATTGTGTTACTTCGCTTTCACTCTTTGCTTCTACTGTTACATCAATTTTCGATTTTTTTGCTGCTGCCCTAGCTTTCTGAGCCAAAAAACCTGATGACAATCCCCCTCCACAGCATAAGTAAATATGTAATTGTGCCATAACTTAATGACCTCCTTCTTCGTAATGCAAGTTCTTGAACTTTACATCTACATTTAACCATTCTCATTCATTTCTCTCAAACGAAAAAATGCACTGTGCAAAAGCAATAATTGCACGGTGCAATTTTCCAGTTTCACAATACTGAAAAAACCATTATAATATACTTAGTAATGCTAAAAAAGGAAGTGAAAATGATGAAGAAAAAGCAAGAAGAGTTAATAGAATATCTGTATAAACACAATAGAACCACTTCAGAAGAATTATCAAAATCTCTTTCTATTTCTATTAGAACTGTGAAATCTTATATATCCGATTTAAATTTTCAATTTCCTGAATTAATCAACTCCAATAATAGAGGCTATGAAATAGATAAACACAAAGCTTCCGTATTATTGCATTATAAAGATAATATTCCACAAGACTATGATGGTCGCTGCATTTATATTATCAAGAAATTATTGCTGGAAAAGCAGATAGAAATTGACCTTTTTGATATATGTGATGAGCTGTTTATCAGCGATTCTACGCTAAAAAATGATATTTATAAGATGAATACTTCTTTTGCGAATTTCAACATTACATTTTCTTGCCAGGATAACAAAATTAAAATCTATGGTTCAGAAAAAAATAAACGTAAATTAATTACACATGTGATGTCTGAAGAAGCAAGTGGCAACTTTTTAGATTTGACGTTTCTTCAGGAAAGCTTTCCAGACTATGATATTGAGAAGGCTTGTAATGTCATAAAAGATATCTTCCAAAAGCACCATTACTATATCAATGACTTCTCTTTTATCAATTTAATTTTACATGTAACGATTATGATCAATAGAATTCATAATGGTAATCATATCGCTGATTCTGATGATCATACTACAGACTTAATTATTGAAAAGCATCCAATTATCACAGAATTATGCACAGCATTAGAAGATATATTTCAAGTTACTTTTACATCTTCAGAAATGTTTGAAGTGTATATTCTATTTAAGACCAATGCCAATTTCCACATAAAGGGACAAGGAGATGATTTATCAAAAGTCGTACCACAAGATATATTAACCATCACAAAGGATTTAATCCAAAGCATTGATCAGCATTATTTTGTGGATTTAAGTTCAGAAAGTTTCATGACACCTTTCGCATTGCATTTAAAAAATCTGAAACAGCGATTATTAAATCATACAGTCATTAAAAACCCAATGTTAGAGTCCATCAAAATTTCCTGCCCCACAATATATGATATTTCAACCTTTATGGCTTATCAGTTAATGCAGATCTTTGGATATGAAATCAGTGAGGATGAAATCGCATTTTTAGCCCTTCATGTTGGTACAGAAATTGAAAGAAAAAAGAGTATTGAATACAAAGTCAGCTGTATAATTTTGTGCCCAGAATATTTAAACGTAAGTTCCATGCTTTATAATAAAATTTTAATGGATTTTGGTGAACAAGTCGAAATAAAAAAAGTGATTTCTTTTGAAAATGAACTAGAAAATGAGATATTTGATCTATTAATCACAACAATCCCTGTAGTATCAAAAGGCAATTATCTATCCGTTTTACTTTCACCATTCAATATGAATTATGAAAAAAATAAAATCATGGACGCCATCATAAAAATAGAAAACAAAAAGAAAGGCAACATCATTGCGGACAATATAAGTTTATATTTTAATCCTGAATTATTTTATATCATGAATGATAGAACAGCACGTAAAGAAGAAATCATAGAGCTTTTAGCTGATCAAATGATATCATTAGGATATGTTGCCTCAGATTTTAAGGAAGAAGTATGGAAACGGGAAAATGCCAGTTCTACGGCTTTTATGAATATCGCAATTCCACATCCTATGAAAATGAGTGCTTATAAAACAAGTATTGCAGTAGCAATCTGCCCCAAAGGCGTAAAATGGACAGATTCTCGTAATGTGAATGTCATATTTATGATTGCGTTTAATAAATTAGATAACAAGCATTTTCATGAGCTTTATGAGTCACTAATATCACTGGTCAATGAACAGGATGTTATATCTGAAATTAAAAAATGTAAGGATTTTGATGACTTTAAAAATATTATCATTCATAACTATATACGATATAACTAAATAGAATCTAATTCTTTACATATCCCAATCAGCTTAAGTAATTATTCCAATAAAAGGTACTTCTTATTGATGTTACCTTTTTATAATGTTAAAATACGTTTAGATACAAACTATATGAAAGTGGTGATGAACGTGTTTTTTGGAAGGAATCGAGAATTAGAACAATTAAATGAATTATATGAATCAAATAGATTTGAATATGCTGCGGTCTATGGAAACATTCATGTAGGTAAAACAACTCTAATCAAAGAATTTTGTAAGGGAAAAAGGTTTATTTACTATCAGGTCACAAACTGTGACAAAGACTATAATTTAGCTAAACTAAGTGAAGCGATTCATGATATGCTTTAAATGAAAACATCCATGTATTATCTATCTCGTGTATAGGAAACAAATAATTTATATGTGATTTTTTATGACAAACCAAAGAAAAAGGGAGTAGTCATTTACTCCCATGTTGATAGATTAAATTTCTTATCGATTTCAATCAAATCATTATTATTTTCGGCATTGATCAATGCATTGACAATATCTTTATCCGCTAATATTGTCGCAAGCTGCATCATTTGTTTCATGTGTGCATCGTGATTTATACTGGCTAAAACAAAGAAGATACGTGCATCTTTATCTGGATTTCCTTTTTCAAAATGCACTGGTTTCGCTACTCGCATGAAACCAACTTCTGTACCATGAACATCATCACCACTTTCTGTGGAATGTGGCATCGCAATATTGGGTGCTAACACAATATATGGTCCATATTTTGCGATACAAGCAAAAATAGAAACAATATATCCTTGATCAATAATGCCTTTTTCAAGCATTGGCTGACAGCTTGCGGTTATAGAATCTCTCCAATCATCAAAACCATCATAAAAAGAAACCAATCCTTTATCTATAAGTTCTTTAAACATAAAAACCTCCAATCCTTTATGATAAAGTGAAGCAGCGAAAATTCGCTGCTTCTGTTTTATTTGTGCAATTCTTCTGGAAAATGTTCTTTGATTGTATTCATCAATGTTTCACGAACACCCTCAAGATCTACAAGATTCTTTGTCTGAGCCAGAATTGCATTTGTTGGTGGAAGCATTGCTGTCCATTCTGGACTTGTTAACACAATATCTGTATTTTGTAAGTATGCAAGAGCTTCACCAAAAGCACATGATTCAACACTTGCATCAATGTTATTCTCATCACATATTCTTCTTACATTGATTTTTAAAATCGTACTTGTGCCCATACCATTACCACAGACACATAGAATATTCAACATAACGCTGTCCTCCTTAAGCAATCACTGCTTCCATTCCCATCAATTTCGCAAAATCAGCTAAATCCTGTGTATAATCTCCATATACCCATGCGAAGTGATGACCAAAATCTTCTTCTTTACGATGGAAATCTGTAGAATCTTTTACTTTAAATACAACCGCATGACGACATTCCTGAGTTAAGAAATCATCACATCCAGTAATCTCACCTTTTGCGATCATCATCTTATCCATTCTTGGACTTAAATTGATCATGGTAATTGCATTGCCTTTATCTTTTGCGAAGTCATAACGCATAGTTGTTCCCCAGTTTCCTCTTGTAAAGCTTACATAATCAATAGGTAAATCTGGTTCATCATAGCCTTTCATCTTCTTTGTACAAACATCATGTAAAATTCTCATGGTATTGTTTTCTAAGTCCTTCACATTTACCATACAGTTTCCCATATGTGGTGATTTTCTCGTTAAGTTCATTAAAATAGCCAAAGAAACAACAGAACCAACATCTGCGGCGCATGCTGCTGGAATGCCACCATCTTTCAGTAAAGAATTTGTTAAACAGAACGTTAAATGACGTTTATCCAGTTCTCTTGTAGCACACATTTCAAAACATGGAATCGTAAATGCACTACAATTGAATAAATCCAGCATTTTATTTACAGCAACATAGAAACGCGTATCATTTACTACATTTTCAGCAGGCATATGCATACAATTTGCATCTTTTACCAAACCATCCGCAATACGTTTTGCTTCATTGTTTTCTTCATCTGTGAATTCATCCATAATCTTAAAGAATTCTAGTCCATTAAAGTTTAAAATTTCCATTCCAAATCGATCAGTAATATCCTGTAAATTAATAAATGAACTAACACAACCAAATGAAATTACATTATCACGAAGGGCAAATAGCAATTTTGTATCATGAATAGCTTTTCTTGTTCTTAATAAACGGAACATTCTATTCAAATCGTCATAATTCAAAGCGTTATACATTTCTTTAAATCCTAATGCTTTCATATGTGCAGTAGAATCAATACCACCCAAACGTGAATATTTACTTGATGTTAACGGACAGAAGAATAATGGTTTATTTGTTCTTTTTGCCAAAATAGTGGAAACATATGCAATTAATCGTGTACCAGAAATCAAATATGCATCGACCTTCTGATTATTCTCAATTGCTTTTTCGACTTGATCATCAGGAACAGCAAAATCTTCATGCCATTCGATAAATTGAGTATCTAATAATTCCACAAGATTCGGATCGACATTTTCTGCGATTTCAGAATTAAATTCTGCCAAATCTTTTTCTGCTGCATTATGATCAAATTCATAACTCAGTTCTTCGCCAAACCCATAACGGCATGGTCCCATAAAACGATGCTGATGCATTAAACTGACAAATACTGGCTGTACAATCAACTTCTCATTTACTTTACTGTTTTTATGCATAATAACAACCTCCTTTTATTTTTTTATATCTGCAGGTTATGCTCCTACTGGTATACCTAACATAGATCCAATGGCCTTTAAAACACCAATTACTACAACCCAAATGGTTGCGTAGTCTGCACTACCTTGCCACCATGACAAGCCAGTCATCTGAACAGCTAACATAGAACCAAAGATCTGAATGATTCCATTCACTGTACAGATCACACCTGCAGCTTTCCAACCACCAAATTTATTAGCAAATATAGCGATTGTGGCGTTATCAAAGAACAAAGGAATAAATCCTGGAATCAGGAAAATTGGTGATTTAAAGATGATTAACCCTAATAGACCAATGACCTGTCCCAATGTACCAAATATCAAACCAAGAACAACAGATTTTGGTGCGAATGCAAATGTTGCGGCACAATCTACACCAGCAACTGCTCCTGGTAATAACTTTTCTGAAATACCTTTAAATGACATCATAATTTCACCAACAAACATACGAACACCTGCTAATAATACATAGATGTTGGCTGTCAATGTAATTGTGATCCAGAATAAGAATACAATGTTGTTTTTCAAACCTGCCTGCGCAAGACCATCAGCACCTCGCAGCCAGTCAATATTTTTTGAACCAACAACCAGCATAATAATAGCTACAGAAATAAACATAACCAATGCTGTCGCAATGATGTTATCCTGTAAGATATTTAAAGACGCCGGCAGTTTTTTCTTTTCAATATCATCCTTTTCAGGATGACCAATATAAGGTGCTAATTTATATGCCAAGAAGCTGATAAACATCTGTTGATGGGCAACTGTGAAATCTGCGCCGGTAATTAAATGCGTTGGTTTTATCAACATAGTTGAGAAGATTCCCCAATATAATGCTGTAATAATTGAAGCAATGATAATGGTTGGAACCATACCAGTACCTAAAAACTTCCAAACGATATAAGTTGAAATACCAGCCTGTACAATCATGGCATTACCAGTTAAGTAAACTGCTCTGATTTTCGTGAATTTACGTAAAGCGACGAAGATCAAGTTTAAGATAAATGCCACAAGTAATGTATAAATACCCCAGCTGGCTCCTGTTCCTGAGCCCAATATCGCATCCATCTTTTCATAAGCTGCTGTCATCGTAGGATAAGTATTCAGCCCAGCACCTGTGATGCCTGTTGCTGTTTGTATTGCCATAATTAACTTATTGAAATTCGCAATCAAAGCCCCGGAACCCATGCCCATAACAATTACACCGATAGCTGCTTTTAAGGCACCTGTTAAAGCTTTTGAGAATTTTTGATTCATTGCCAGATAACCAATCAGTACGATAATACCAATCAGTATGAATGGCTGTCCAAATATCTGATTTAACACTAAATCCAATAACCAATTGAAATTCATGTTACTCTCCTTTCTGTTTCTAAGCGATGTTATGTTATCTGTAGATCTTCCAAAGAACAATACGCTTAAGACTTTGATAGCGTTTGCAAACACTTTTCACTAAGATTATGCGCTTTGGTTTTTTTACCGTCAATGAATTTTATTGCGAATTATTCACTCTTTATGAACGTTATTTGATTTATTGATAAATTTGATATTTTTATGAAAACTTCAGCTTTTTGCTTGTTTTTCCCCATTTTTAATCAATAAAGCAATATAAATAAAATGAAAAAACTCGTATAATTGTGCGTTTTTATTGACCTTTGCTTCGCAAGGTTTATAATCAAATTAGACAACATATTGATATTTTTTAATTGGAGGCTATTATGAAAAGTGAACAGTCAAATATAGATAAGCGGCAACGCCTGATCATTGAAATATTGAAAACAAAACATACCATTACCGTAAAAGAATTATCTGATATCTTACATATAAATCCAATCACGATTCGCCGTGATTTAAGTGTTCTGGAAAAAGAAGGACATATAGAGAAGTATTATGGTGGTGCACGCCTTATACAAGGTAGCAATCAATATTCATATATAGATCATACAAAAATCGCACTAGCAGAATATGCGGCAAGCTTTATTGATGACTTTGATATTATTTTTATAAACTCCAGTTCTACCGCTTTATTAGTCATTCCATTTATAAAAAGAAAAGCCGTTACGATTATCACAAATAATGCAAATGTCTTGCATATGCAGCATGATGCTAATGTTTCTATTTTCTTAACAGGTGGTATTTTACATAATCCAAAGAAAAGCCTGATCGGTGATTTAGCATTAACCAATCTAAAAAAAGTGATGGCTACAAAATGCTTTATTGGTTGTGATGGTATTTCATATGAACATGGAATCACCACAAATATCTGTGAAGAAAATAATATAAATCAAATGATGATTGCACATAGTAAACAAACCTTTGTTATTACCGAGCATCAAAAAATAGGTAGAAAAAAAGATTTTATCACAAGTACCATATCAGATATTCATCATCTGATAACTGATCATAATTGCCCAACTGATCTTTTAAAGTCATTTGAAAAAGCTTCCATTACACTACATGTCATTTAACAGGTAGTGTTTTTTTGTTTTAGAATAACTTCGTTCATTTTATGTTCATTTATGTATATTTTATATCCTATATGATTGTTATATGCAAATTCCGGTGTTATCATGTCAGTGTACATGATACGAGGAGGAATCTATATGATATATTATTTAAATTTCACAGTTTCAATACTGATTATTCTAGCGTGTTTTTATATTATATATCTTGTATTTAAGCGTAATAAGAAAATCATTGTAAAAGGACATGATGATATATTCACGATTGCTTTGATCATGTTTTTTGTGATTATCATATTCCCAATCACGCAAACGATAACACTTATGGAAATCGTGCGTAATATATGTATTTATACATTCTTATTTTCAACTTTCGCTATAAAACGTGGTATCAGTGAGAAAGGTTTTGAGAAAGTATTCTTCACGGTTCCCTGGTCCACAATCGAAGAAATTGAAATATCCATATGTCAGACAGCAAAATTTCAGGTTGTATGTAATACAGGAAATTTTCACTTTAAGCTGATTTTTAAGAATATACAGCTAAAAAGAGTCCTTTGGGAATTAGATAAATATCATAAGAATATAAAAATTGAAAAAGCGTTACAAGATCTCCTTATCAAAGAGGGAAAGCAAAGGCAAACATTATGAAAACCAAGAAAGTTATCATTGATGCCCGTAGAGATGCTTTATTAAAAGAACTAAAAACGGCTGGACATCTAACTGTAGATGAATTGGTAGAACGCTTGCATGTTTCTCCTTTAACTATACGCAGAGATTTACAATATTTGAATGATCATGGCTTCATCGAAAGATTTTATGGTGGTGCCTCTATCATAGATTTTGTAGGAACTGAACATGACCCTGCATCTTCAAATGAGCCCTATAAACACGCTATCGCTAAATATGCGGCACAATATGTAAAGGATAATGATGTGTTATTTATTAATACCAGTTCTACTGCTTTGTTATTGTTATCGTATATAAAAGGTAAACGCGTGACGGTGGTCACAAATAATGGTAAAGCCATATTTATCGATCATGACCCAATGATAACAATTGTATTATGTGGTGGTGAATTACGTTTTCCCAAAGAATCTATGGTGGGTGATTTTGCCTTAAATAATTTAAATAAAGTAACTGTCAATAAATGTTTTCTAGGGTGTAGTGGGATTGATGTACATAGCGGCATCAGTACTTCCATTATTCAGGAAGTTTCTATCAATGAAGCAATGATTAGACGTTGCAATGGTCCTGTCTTTATACTGGCAGATAGTACGAAAGTTGGTCTTGTTCATCAATTTAATGCATGCGATATTCACGCAATTCAATATTTGATTACTGATAAGCGTCTAAAGCCTGAACAATTAGATGAATTTTTAGATGCCGGCATCAATACGATCTGTCTGGATCCTTTATATAATTTTGATTCAAAATACGCTTAAAATACTACCTCAAGGTATATGATTGATATATCTTATCTAATATACAGATAAACCAATATGAGGAGGTGCTATATACAAATCCTGTTATAGCACATAAGCATTCTCAAAGCAGGGGACAATCACAGTCATACCAGTCCATATGATGAGGCAATTGATTATCTCCCAATGATAGTAAATTAATCTCACAGATTTCTTATTCCTTTCAGTAAAGCTATGCGCAAATTAAGAATCTGCCTGTGTTTGAAGAAACAGCCTGCTTTGGGAAATGCTATATAATAAAATTATATTTCATGAGCACTCAACATAGTGATGATGTTGAATTTTGAGGTGTTGGTGCCTACCTGGATGATGCGCAAGAATCTGATGTGAATTTGTTTATTTAAATTATAAAAAATAACCAAGACGATTTAAGTTTGGTTATTTTTCTTTTAATTAATATTTTGCTTTTAAGAACATTTTGATCAAAGAAGCGATAGCTGGCAAGCCTATCCAAGCAATCATAATACATAATGTAAGCTTATCAAAATCATTGCATAAAGGTATTGCTATCAAATACATAATAGATAAAGGAATCGATAAATATCCTAATAAATGATTCGCCACAAACCATACCTCCTCATCCAACACAGTCCAAGGAAGCCTTAATCCAATGTGTTGATTAAATGGTATGTTTAATGTATAATAGCCTAATCCTATCATTATAACTATCACAAATATTGCAGCAATCCATTTCTCTTGTTTTTCTGTTTTTATAATTTGAAAATGAACCAGCATTGCAGCTATGACACCTAAAATTAACAATACAACACAAAAACGTATACTGCTTTTCATAATATCAAATTGAGGATTACTTTCTTCAATATGAGTTATATTTGTTAAATTTGTGTATAGTATCCATGCACACAATATAGATAAAACAATAAGAAGAACACCTCCTATAGTCGCAGTACCATTTAATAAAAATATGCTATATGCCAACACACTTAAACCTAATATAACAATTCTTTGCCTTGACATGAAAATACCTCCTAACAAACTTATGTTATCATGTTTAAATGTTAGTTGAAGTATTTTTGTTTATCATGCAATTATTTGGTCTATCATGCACTAAGAAACATGATTTTCAGGTAATATGATGGATGTATAAAATGTTTGAAGATTTGGATCATAGTCAAAGAGCATTCTACCGTGATGTTCTTCTACGATATTTTTTACTTTCTTTAAACCAAACCCATGTTGATCTTTATCATTTTTTAATGTTTGAGGAAATCCATCAATGATATTGGCATTTATACAAGAATTTATCATCTTTATGATAATGTATTTTTTATCTTCTTTTAATTTCAGTATTATATTTCGACAGTCTGTACATTTTATACAGCTTTCTATTGCATTTTCTAGCATATTACTGAAAATAATATTTTGCTCAAGAATGCTCAAACAAGACAAGTCAATTTCATCGATATCCAGTTTGATTCTAATATGTTCTTTTTCTAATATATTCACATACTGACTCATGACAATGTTTAAAATTTTTTGACTTGTTTGTACTGTATAATCTGTTTTTTCAACATCATGATTCAGTTCAGTAATATAAGATAAAAGAGCGTTATAATCATTTGATTTAATAAACTGACTCATGATATTAAGATGCTTTTTGATATCGTGAACAAAGGTTCTTGTTGCATCATATTTATTTTCTAAAAGCTGATAATTTAATTCATCGATTTTTTCGTAGGATTCTTTTAACTTCATATTACTGTTTTCTTCTACGATTTCTATAATATCGAAAAAGATATAAAATGATAATATATTAGATACTAATAAACCAATCAAAATCAAAAAGACTGTAAAATAATCACCTGATAATATATTATCAAAATTATCCATACTACTTATAAATAGAACTGAAGTAATTGGCAAGCATAGCAGCAGTATGGTTTTCTTTGGATACTTTGTATTCGATAACGTTTTTAAAAACTTTGAGAACATGGACATAACAATATATAAAAACGTATTGGAGGATATAATTCCAATTAAATTATAGATGTGATTTGCTTTTATATCATTATAATCCATATGAAATATATAATGAATAAGCAATAAAGAAAACATTTCAAGGATCATACCAAAACAAATATAAACGAAGGTTATATATATTTTTACAGACGATTTACCATCGTAACAACTGAATAATATCGCAATATTTATCGCCATCATCATGATTGCATTCAAAAATGGATATGGCAGGCTATTCACAACACACAAACAGATAAGCTCTGCTAAGAATAGGCAATATATACAATTTTGATTTAGCTTGGGTTGAAAAAGTCTGCTGATAATCAAGAAGAAAATGCCAATATTTAAAATATTTGAAACAAATAGATTAAAGAATTCCATACTGTTCTCCTTTCTTTTTAGATGTTATTGCTAATAAAATGAATATAATCATCGATAAAATGATCTTTGTAAAATCTTGATAATGGTATCGTGCTTTGTTGTTGATTCATATAAATTTCCTGATGATTGTAATCTTCGACATTTTGTAGATTCACATAAAATGCTTTATGTGACTGAGAAAAACAATATGGTTGTAATACATCCTTCCAATACGATAGTGTATAAGGTGTGATATACGTTTTATTTTTTGTATGCAAATAAGTTTTTCTTGCCAGTATTTCAACATATAAAATATCTTTGATATAAATCTTCTGCTTTACAACTTTAGGATCTAAAATAAAACTACTATTTCTTATATAATCTTGGATAACTTCCTGCATATCTATTTTGAATTCATTATAATCAATTGGTTTTGTGAAATAGCGTTCAGCTTTCACTTTATAACCATCTTTTAAGTATTCTGTATGCCCAGATACTAAAAACAGTTTATATTCATAATTCATATGATTAATATGTTTCGCAATTTCTATTCCATTTGCATCTTTTAATTCAATATCCAGAAAAATCATCTGATAGCTTGCGGCATTGTTTAATAAATCTCTTGCGGATGTGAACAGACGAATTTCAAAATCAATATTCGATGATTCAAAAAATTTTTTTACAATTTCATTTGTTATAGTGATATCTTTTTCATTATCATCACAAATCGCTATTTTTATCATTATATATAAACCTCCAAATCACTACCTTTTTCATTATGGTATTATATCAAAAAATTTTATGAATAGTGTTATGATTCATCGATTAAATAAATTTCAACTTGCATGATAGACAATAAATTTGAATGATAGACATTGATGTTTGCATTTTATATAGATATTCCATACAATGAAACTAATATGAAAGGAGTCTGTATATGATAGAATTGAAAAACATCTCATTTGCCTATCAAGATGTTTATATTTTAAATGATATCACGCTAACATTAGAAAGCAACAAAATCTATGGCTTGATTGGAAAAAATGGTGTTGGTAAAACCACTTTATTGAAGGTACTTTCCAGATATATCAACACAAATAACGGAAATATTATAATAGATGGTATTTCTATAAATCATACAGATTTTTTAGATACGAATATTGCTTATGTTTTTGATGAGTGTATTTGTTTTAATGAACTTACATTTGTAGAACATCTAATCCTCATAGCGAAATCATCAGGATTAAGCAAAGAATCATGTATGCGTTTCATACATAGCTTTATCATGAACCTCGATTTAGATAAATACAAAAACAATTATCCAAATACCCTTTCAAAAGGTACTTTACAACGATTAAATATTGGAATGGGATTAATTAGGCATGCTTCATACTTGCTTATGGATGAACCATTTAATGGTTTAGATCCTGTACAGACAACAAACTGTATAGCTCTTATAAAAAATTATCAGAAAGAGGTAAAAAACACAATTATTATTTCAAGCCATCAATTAGAAAATCTAAGCACTTTATGTGATGATTACCTGATTATGACTTCTTCGAGGATTTTAAAAATACAGAAAGATCAAATCAACGAGAAAGATATCATAGAGATGTTAAGCCATGACACAGTTGATTAATATTGCACCAGTCTTAATCAAGATACAATGGAGAAAATTTATCGGTTTTATAAAGCGAAGAAAATTAGTACTTTTATTCATTACCGGTTTAATTATCCTCTTGTTTCTGAGTGATAAATTTACACGTATCCATATCACGTTATCAGATGATATATTATTCATTTTTTTATTGATTTCTTTCCAGCCATTATTTCAAGATATTCCCCAAGTCATCATCCATCCTAATCTTGTGCTATTAAAGTTGATTGATTTTAAAGTCTTTAAATGCATCTATTTCTTCAAAGCAATCATAAAACCAGTGATTTTTATCATTTTATCAAGCATATTTCTTCCAATGTTTTTTGATATTCATACAGCATCATTCATCATGATTCTATTGATTCGTTTATCCATAGCAAATCATACCTTTTTGAGATTTCAATTACATCATAAAAATACATCATTATCAATTATTTGTATTGTCTATCTTTGCGCTTATTATTTTCATAGTTTCTTTTTAATTAATACATTTATTCTTATCCAGATACTGTATGTATTGCTAAAGAAACAGTTATTTTATGAAAAAATCATTAGTATCTATCGATCTATTCTACGATTACAGCAAGGCTTTCAAACTGATTTTGAAGGATTCATAAAGGCTCAAGAAACGTTAACAAAAAAAACTTATCATAAACATAGAAATTATCTATTAGAAAATTATGATCATCCTTATTTCTTTTTTAAGATACAATATTCCAGATTTATGGCTGAACACTCCTTATATATATCAGAAAGCTTATTTTCTCTCTTTTTAGCATTATGTTTCCTTATTTTTAAGTTATATAAAGATATTCTCCTGACTGCTATTCTTTTCTTAGTGTTTCATTCATTATCACAATTATTAAATCCAATATATAGTAAGAAAGAACAAGGATTTTACTTAAAACTAAATAGAAAAATGATTTTTCAAATATTTATCCTTCCATCGTTTTTTGTAAGTTTACCATTTACATTATTCATACTGATGATTAGTAAAAATATCTTATGCGTAATCCTGTTACAATTTCTACTTTCTTTATCTTTTCTTATGAAAGAAAAATCTAAGATTATAAAATGTATATATGTAATTATTATGCTATGCCTTGTACTTATTTTATTCTTTCAATAAAAATCTCATCTATTAACAGTTCCTTAGATATTACTAAATCACTGATATTCTAGTATAATTTCGCATAAACTAGTGATATAATGTTAGTGAATCGTAATTATGCTAATCATGATTCGGTAAAGGAGTGAATCTTATGTTTATCGGTAGACAAAATGAGTTAAAACTACTTAATCAGTTATATGAAAGCAATTCTTTTGAATGTCTTATTCTATATGGAAGAAGGAGAATAGGAAAAACTTTTCTATTGGATGAGTTCGCAAAGAAAACAAATTCATTATACTTTCAGGCGCAAGAATCTACGGACCAATATAATCTAAGTCTGTTTTCACAAAAAGTATTAAGTAAATTTCCCGGTCCAAGTTATCTAAAAGAGTTTTCTAATTGGCATGATTGTTTTCAGTATTTATATGAAAACTTACAAAAAGAACCTTGTGTTCTAATGATTGATGAATTTCCTTATTTGGCCTATCAAAATTCTTCAACCCTTTCTTTATGGCAAGAATTTATTGACCACTCATTAAGAAAAACAAAAACTTTACTGATATTATGTGGTAGCTCTATCTCCTTTATGGAAAGTGAAGTGCTGGGATATCAATCACCCCTTTTTGGAAGAAGAACTGCCCAGTTAAAACTAGAGGAACTTACTTTTTTTGATGCGCAACCTTTTTATTCAAACTTTTGTTACGAGGATCAAATTAAGCTATACTGTACGCTTGGGGGCACTCCTTATTATCTTTCCATGATAAAATCTGATGAAAGTGCTGATGATAATATCAAACGACTATTCTTTAGTAATTATGGCTATATGTATAATGAAATGGGGATGCTTTTAAAACAAGAGCTACGCGAACCTGCTGTTTATAATAGAGTCATTCAGGCGATTGCCTGTGGTAAAACAAAAATGAATGAAATATGTGATTATGTAAATGAATCCAGCAGTAAAGTAAGTAAATATCTCAGTAATCTAATACAACTACAAATCATTGAAAAACATCTTCCCTTTGGTGAATCAGAAGGAAAAAGCCGCAAAGGGGTTTATCAATTATACGATTTGGGATTTCGTTTTTACTATCGTTTTGTATTTCAAAAACAAGCATCTATCAATACTGGTTTAGGAGATAATGTTTATGATCAAGATGTTAAACCATTTTTAAGTGATTATTTAGGATATGGCTTTGAGAAAATTTGTATTCAATATTTGGTGAAAGAAAATCTTAAAGGAAATCTACCTATTCAGTTTACACGTATAGGAAATTGGTGGGGAAATAATCCAAAAGAAAAAAAAGAAGAAGAAATTGATATTATGGCAGATGATAATATGAATCTGATTATTGGCGAATGTAAATATAAAAATGAAAAAGTAGAATTTTCTATCCTTCAACAGCAAATAGAAAGATCTAAACTATTTCCAAAATATAAGAACTACCATTATTTCATCTTTTCAAAATCAGGCTTCGATTTTGATGTTCATACAGTAGATAAGGCATTCCATTGTATAACCTTGGAGGAATTATGCAAATAACATTTAAAAACTAGCAAATTATGATTAGGCTAATCGTAATTCACTAGTTTTTTATACTTATATTTTATTTTTCTATCAGATTTAATCCTTGGCTGGCAATGACCTCTTTATACCAATAAAAAGATTTTTTACGATATCTTTTTAAAGTACCACTACCATCATTATTTCTATCTACATATATAAAACCATATCTTTTTTTCATTTCTGCGGTAGAGGCACTGATTAAGTCTATGCACCCCCAGGCAGTATATCCCATGACATCTACTCCATCATCAATCGCTTTTTTCACTTCTAACAAATGATCATTCATATAAGCAATACGATAATCATCTTCAACACACATGCCCTGATCAGTTTGTACAAGCTCATCCATTGCGCCTAAACCATTTTCCACAATGAATAATGGCTTTTCATAACGTTCATAATACATGTTCAAAATATATCGTAATCCTTGAGGATCAATTTGCCATCCCCATTCACTTTCTTTTAGATAAGGATTTTTTACCCCTGTAGTTAAATTACCTTTCCCTTTTTCATATTGGGAATCATCTTTTGCGATACATTTTGACATATAATAACTAAAAGATAAGAAATCACAAGTATTTTTCAGAATTTCCATATCTTCATCTTCCATTTGAATGTGAATATTTTCCTTTTCAAACATTTGTTTTGTATAAAAAGGATAATATCCTCTCATATGGATATCCGTAAAGAAAAAGCCTTTTCGATTTTCTTTCATCACTGCGATAATATCATCCGGATGGCAGGTTCTAGGATAATTAACCAGTCCCAGCACCATACATCCAACCATATTTTCAGGATCTATTTCATGGGCTAATTTCACTGTCATTGCGCTGGCAACAAGCTCATGATGCGCAGCCTGATATAAATCCTGTTTACTAAGTTTTTCTTTTGGTGTTAAAATTCCTGCGCCCATGTATGGAAAATGCCATAATGAATTTATTTCATTAAAAGTCAACCAATATTTAACTTTTCCCTTATATCTAGTAAAGACTGTTTTCGCATAATGCGTATAAAATTCAATCATTTTTCTACTGCGCCAACCATCATATGTTTTTGCTAGATGATATGGCGTTTCATAGTGAGATAAAGTGATTAATGGTTCTATTCTATATTTTCTACATTCATCTATGACATCCTCATAAAACTTTAATCCAGCTTCATTTGGCTTCTCTTCATCTCCATTTGGGAAAATGCGACTCCATGCGATAGAAAATCGATAAACTTTAAAACCCATTTCTGCGAATAAGGCGATATCTTCTTTATAATGGTGATAATAATCAATGCCTTCTAGTTTTAGATTTCTTTCTTCTATTGTTTTTCCTGGTGGCTTCATCACGCCATCTGGCATAAAGTCCTGAATCGATAAACCTTTTCCATCTACGTTATAAGCACCTTCGCATTGATTTGCTGCTGTGGCACCGCCCCATAAAAAGTTCTTAGGAAATGCTGTTTTCATGTTTTCTACATCCTTATTTAAAAATTTTCATTAGTTCTTTTTCTGAACTTATTGTTTTTTCATTTGTTTCTATAATATCAATATATTCATCACTATTCGTGATAATCACTGGTGTTACTATATCATATCCTGCCTGTTTGATTGCTTCTATATCAAATGTTAATAATAAATCATTTGCTTTTACTACATCATTGTTTTTTACATGTGTTGTAAAACCTTTACCTTCTAATTCCACTGTATCTAAACCTACATGAATCATCACTTCCACGCCATCCTCACTTGTCATTCCAATTGCGTGTTTAGTAGGAAATACTGCATTAATCGTACCATTAAATGGTGCCCTTACTTCCCCGATGGTTGGTAATACTGCGACACCTTTTCCCATAATCGCTTTAGAGAAAACTTCATCTTTTACTTCACTTAAAGGTACAATGCTTCCTGTTAATGGTGACGCAATACTTACAGCTTTATTTAACTCTTTTTTTGTTTTTTCACTTTTGATATCTACTTGCGTCAGCGTTGTATTCTCTTCTTTAAATCCCATAACGAATGTCACAATAAATGTTACTACAAAGGCAATTACGATACAAATACAAGCATTTACCACATTGGAGAAATCATCACAAATATATACAGGTATTGCGGTTAATCCAGCTGTTGCACTGGCATATGTACGCATGTTCGTTAAGCCGCCCCATAATCCAGCTACTCCTCCACCAATCATAACCGCTAATAAAGGTTTCTTTAATCGCATCGTAACTCCGTATAAAGCAGGTTCTGTGATACCAAATAAAGCTGTTGTTCCTGCAGAAATTGCTGTTTGCTTCATATCTTTATCTTTAGAACGAATTGCGACTGCAAAACATGCTCCTGCCTGAGAAATATTACTTGCCAGCATACCTGGTCCTAACAATGTTCCATATCCCAATGTTGCATATTGAGCAAGTTGTACAGGCATTAAACTATAATGCATACCAGTCATGACTAGAAGTGGACAGAATGCACCCATTAATACAGGTATTACCCATCTAGCTTCATTGTTCAAGAAATTAAATACAACATATAATAGATCCCCTACCATAGAACCTAAAGGTCCAATCACGATTAAGGATAAAGGTGCCATAATCAGGAATACAATTAATGGTACTAAGAATACTTTAACAGCATTTGGACTGATTTTTTTTGCGAATTTTTCTACATAAGATTGGATTAATACAATCAATATTGGTGGAACGACTGCACTTCCATAAGATACCAGACGAACTGGCAATCCTGCAAAAGAAAGTGGCTCCCCTGCTGCTACCAAACCGGTAAATGTAGGATGAATCAATACGGCACCTAAAACTGCCGCAAAATATGGATTACAATTAAATCTTTTTGCACTAGAGAATGCAAGGAAGATTGGCAAGAAATAGAATGCCGCATCCGCAAACATGCTTAATAAAACATATGTTTGTGAATCAGTTGTGACCAAGCTTGTCGCAGTAAGAATTGCCAATACTGCTTTTATCATACCAGCACCGCAAATAGCCGGAATAACTGGTTGGAATATTGCGGTAATTGCTCCTAAAACCTTATTCAAAAGGGAAACCTTTTCATCTGTATTACCCGTTACTGTTTCATTAAAATTTCCCATTTTTCTAATTTCATCACAAACAAAAGACACATCTGATCCAATTACTACTTGGAATTGTCCTTTTTTGTTCACAACTCCCTGCACACCTTTCACACTCTGTAATTGTTCAATATTTGCCTTTTTCACATTCTTTAATGTAAAACGAAGTCTTGTCATACAATTAGTGACAGAATCAATGTTATCAATCCCGCCAACATACTCAACTACCTGCTGAGCAATTTCTTCATACTTACTCATAATATTACCTCCTGAAATTTCATTTATGTTTTCTGATGGCCATCAGTGAAAACCAAATTAAAAGCCTAAACCTGAACACTATAAAAACGTGTGTCATCGGTTTAGGCTTTGCCTACTGAAAGTTACAACCCTAATCAAGACGATTGACTAATTGCTCGATTACATACACGATTAATGTGAAGCATGAAATATACCATTTCTTCACGACTAATCGATATATGATAAAGCTCTTCTATATATCTTTTTACTTTAACTGTACATTTATACGACTCTGGATAGCGATCTTTGATTTGTTCAAATAACATTTCATCCTGTGTTTGTGCTATATCATTTGAAAATAATCTTCTGGCAAAATAGCGGATATGTGTCACAAACCGCATATAATTCATTGAATCTTCATCTAATTTAAATTGATAGTGAAACTCTACAATCTGCAATATATCTTCGACAATCTTTGTAACTGCAATTGTCTGGTTCATTTCTTCCCCATCATGTTGAGCATTTACAAAATGCATTGCAATATAACCAGCTTCATCTTCATCTAATTGCACATGTGTTTCATATTCAATCATATCTAAAGCTTTCATTGCTAATTTGAATTCTTTAGGATAAAATTTCTTTATTTCCCATAATAATACATTCTTTAATTTCTCTTCTCTTTCATATCGATTTACAGCATAAGATATGTGATCCGTTAATGCGATATAAATATTGGGATCAAGTTTTACCTGAAGTTCATTTTGAACCATATCCACAATACTATCTGTTAATTCCAGATATTTAACTGGTATCTCGTCAAATAATTGTGAGAATTTCTGATTCAATTCTGTTGTATCAAATACAAACCGTTTTTGTATTTTTGTTTCATCAACTTTATCTCCCTGCTTTTTCTGGAAAGCTATACCTTTTCCCATAAGAATGATTTCATTCTCATTTTCATCTTCAACCATGCAAGCATTGTTATTAAAAATCTTTTGAATAATCATGAAATCACTCCCTTCTACATAAAAAACACCTAAGCAATATTAAAATAATGAATAGCTATAATTCCTTAGTTTAATATCATCTAGGTGTTGCCTGCTTACCAGTTACAATCCTTATCACGCTGTTAGGATATCATGAAAAATATTAGTTGTCAACGATATTTTTTCAATTTTTATACGCTTTCACTAGATTATTTGTAAGCCTTTTCTATATATAAAGAAAAAATTAGTTTTTTACAAAATAATGCATCATACATCTGCATTTATCCTTTTTTGTATTCAATTAAAATCTTGTTCATAGCTTTCAATTTCATCAAAAACCCAGTATAATTTTAGTACATATAGAAAGGTTGAAAACACATGGAAACTTTTACGATTAGACAAATAAAATTGCTACAATGCTTTCATCCCAATGAAATCTTAACTGCCTCTCAATTATCTAAAGAGCTGAAAATTTCTGAGCGAACCATACGTAATGAAATCAGAACCATCAATGAACAATATCCAGAATTAATCCTTTCTATCAAAAGCAAAGGATATATGATCGATGATAAAAATCCAATTCTTTCCTTATTAGATGAAGATGGTTCCACAATTGGAAGGACTCGTTATCTTTATATCATTAAACAAATATTATCACAGAAGGAAACAGACTATTATCAATTATCCGATGAATTATATATTAGTGAAAGCACGCTGGATAAACAATTAAATAGTATTAATCAAATTATTGAACGAAGAAATCCTAACATGCAAATTCGTCGAAGAAACAACAAGCTCATTATCAATGGCAGTGAAGAAGAAAGAAGGCAAATTTATACATATCTAATGAATCATGAAATGGACCAATATAACTTTAATTTAAGTAATTATACCGAGTTTTTCAATTCTTGTAATATCAATGACTTGAAAGCATATTTTCTTGATTTTAGCGAGCATCATCATTTAAAACTGCGTGACTTTGAAATCATCTCTTTTATTTTACATATTGCGATTATGCTGGAACGTGTAAATAAAGGCAATGAAATAACAAATATTGAAGGTTATCATCCTAGTGCTGAAGCCGAGGCACTGGCTCATGATTTTTATAAAGGGTTATCAGAAAAGTTTCATGTTACTTTATCAGATATGGAATTAACATACTTATCATGGTTATTTTCCGGAAAAATCTCAGATATACAGGATCAAAAAATCCAAGAGTATCGCACCTTTATTTCAGAAATAATGAATGATATTCAACAACAATATGATTTAGACCTACATCAAGATCAAGATTTCCAAGAAAACCTATTAATACATTTTTTAGGTTTAGATAATCGTATCCGGTCAAACAGTTTTTTAAGTAATCCTCTGATTAAAGACATAAAGCTTCACTTTCCATTGTTGTATGATATCAGTGTTTATATTGCGATGAAAATGCAATCACGAACACATACCGTGTTATTAGAAGATGAAATTGGCTATATCACACTTCACATTATGAATGCTGTAGAGAAAATACAACATCATACTTATAAAAAAGTAGTTATCGTAAATCCTATGAGTACTGCTGTGGTATCTTTTCTAAAACAAAGGTTGATGCGTTGTAGTGATCTAACGATTGATATCACTGGTACATTTTCTATTTTTGATATCGAAAAAGTGAAAGAATGTCAACCAGATATCGTAATTTCCTTCATTCCTCTTCCTGAAGCTTTAGATATCCCAGTATATGTATGTAAAGGATTTCCTAAAGATGATGATTTAAAACGTATTGTTCATTTACTGAAAACAAATATAACATCAAATCATATTGAATTACAGTCTTTTTTCCATCAAGATTTATTCTTCACAGATATTGATGTAGCAAGCAAAGAGGAAGCAATTCACTTTATTTGTGATAAGCTTCTTCAAAAAGGATACTGTTCCAGCGATTATGAAGAAAAGATTTTAGCAAGAGAAAAAATCGCACCTACAGCTTATGGCAATTATTTTGCTATTCCACATCCTATAGAAAAATGTGCCAAGGTGAATGCTGTATCTGTTTGTATATTAAAACATCCGATTACCTGGAATAATCGAAAAATACGTCTGATCTTCCTTTTTGCACTATCCCCGCAAAAAGATATCGCCTTTGATGAACTATTTGAAAAACTTGTTGGTTTATTAAATGACGCAAGCCGTGTAAAATTATTAATGAAGGAAAAAGATTATTCATCTTTTTTAAAGACCTTCACAGATAATGAAAATCATGCAATCTAAAAGTAATGCAAAAAGCAACAGCACAAAATTTCCGTGTTGTTGCTTTTTTATATTTTATAGATTTAAGATGAGCGATGTGTTACTCACAAACATAATGTGTAACATCATATCCCTCTTTTAAATAGGAAACATCTAACATTGGAAATACATGATGCAGATAGTTTTCCATAGCTTTCATACCCGGTATTTCACAACATGAATGATGTACTACAATCATGGGGATATCTACATCAATTGCATATTGTACAGCATCATAGTTTTTAATACCATCATCGCTAACGATCACAGCTTCAGGATGATGTGGAAGCATTTCATATATATTTGTTGCGGCACCTGTACCGATGGTTATTCTTTTCACAATCTTATCTGTGTTGCCAAAAACATATACCCCTTGTTGTCCATCCTCTTTTAACACATTCATGACGTGATTGGCCAGTTCTTTTACACTCATTTCCGGAATCATGGCACTTTGATAATAAGAAGATACCTTTCTTTCCTCAAATGTAAAACCTAACCTTTTTGCCCATTGATCATGAACACCATATTCTGGTAAACAATCCCAAACATCATGACAGCGATAGACACATATATGATTTTGTTCTAATAACGCTTTCTTATCATTTGCTGCATCGATCGCAGCACTCATCATTCTTGTAGAGCATTGATAAAATGGATTTTCATGTGTAATAATAAAATGAATATCTTTTTTTATAGCTTCTTGGATGACTTGCTTTGTTGCTACCCAGCAAACACCAATACGTTCTATTTCCTGATGGCTATCTCCAAATAATATATGATCTCTTGTTTGATATGCTCGATTGACCCATATTCCCTGTTCCTCTAAATGTTGTATTATATCAATGATTTGCATGTTGCTCATCTCCTGTCACTTTCTATTTTACTCTTCTTCATCTTCCGTTTCCAGTTCCATTGCAACACATTGTTTTTCATGCATCTTAAAGAATGGATAGTAAATCAAAATATCCACAACTAATAACCCACATACAAGGAACATCGCTTTGATATCCATTGTGGATAAAAAGGCTCCGGGAATATTTGGCATCTGCCAGGATAACATTGCAAATGTTCTTCCTATGATATTACTTTCCATCAAAACAAACGATACAATCGCATTAAATGTAGAAGCACATAAGAATGGTATTAAGTAATATGGGTTCAACATAACAGGAACACCAAATACAATTGGTTCACCAATTCCAAAGAATGCTGGAATGATACCAATACGCCCTACGGTTTTTAACTGTTTAGATTTAGAACGTACTAATAAAATCGCTAATGCCAATAAAGAGCCACAGCCACCAATTGCTACAAAATATACCCAGAAAGGTGTTGTAAATACATGAGGCAATGCTTCTCCTGCTGCTTTTGCGGCTACATTGATAGACAAATTTCCATCACGAATTGGTGCAAGGATTCCAGATAAGGCTGCATCATGGATACCAAAGAACCAGAAGAAATGTACCAATAAAGTCATAATAACGGTAAATAACAAGCTATCCGCAGCCTGTAGAGAAGGTGCCATTGAAGTATAAATAAATTCAGGGAAGGTTGTATCAAATGCATGGAAAATCGCAAATATCGCAACATATCCAGAAATAATCACAAAGCCTGGCACAAGGGAAGCAAAAGTTTCACTTAATGATGCTGGTACACTTGGTGGAAGATTGATTCTTCCCCAATCATGTGAACGCATGAAATGATATGCTTCTACAGTTAGTATAGAAATTAAGATTGCTGGTAAAATACCCTTTCCATCCATATAAGATATTTCCACAACTTTTCCATCCCAGCCAAGTTGCTGCGGTGTCATTACTAACATCAAGAAACCACAAACACTTAACATTGCTGGTACTAGAAAATCATGTTTGAAATGGCGCGTTAAATAATATGTAATTGCGATACATACATAGATAGACATTCCACCTAAGGTTAATGCACTGATCCAGTTTAACAGCATACTATTTTGTTGCACAAATGATGCCCAGGCTAATAAGAATCCATTTGTTGTTTCTTCTGTGACAGGTGCTGCACTAATTACTGCGGTTACACCACCCATTAATGTAATTGGCAATAATGAAATAAATGCATCTCGAATTGCTCGTAAATGACGTTGTGAACTAAGTTTATTTGCAATCGGTAAAATATGTTTTTCTATTTTTTCATTCATTGTTTGAAATGACATGATAATTTCCTCCTTTTATTTATTCTCCTAAAATTTTAATAATGTCTTTTAAAACTCCTTTTCCATCCATCATACCATAATGTTGTGGTGCGATTCCTTTTACAGGAATATTTACCTGTGCTTCAATTGTAGGAATCTGATGACGAATCTGTGGTCCTACTAAAATCAATTCTACACCATCCAAGTGCTGCATAAATTCAGCTTCTCCATAAGCATGTACCTCAAATGCCCCTTTACTTGCATCCTGAATACGCTTTGCTAATATCCCTGTAGACATACCTGCATTACAAACCAACATTACTTTTTTCATATACGTTTCCTCTCCTTATTTTAAATTTTCAGCATCGCTGTTGATCATATCACGATACCATGTATAGCTTTTCTTTGGTTTTCTAATTCTGTCATGATCAAAATCGACAGCTACCAGTCCATATCTTTTTTCACATCCGTTTTTCCATGAATATAAATCAAAACTACTCCATGCAAAATAGCCTTTTACATTAGCGCCTTGCTCCATTGCTTCAAACATTGCTTTGATATGATCACGCATAAATGATATACGGTATTCATCATCAACTTGTGGAACAGTAACATCTTCATACATACCGATTCCATTTTCTGTAATATATATTGGCAAGCCATATTTCTGATGTACTTCTAATAAGCCATCTTTCAATCCCTTTGGATAAATTTCTGTATCCCATTCTGTATATGTACTATTTGGATCATGCATAACCTGCTCAAACCAGTGTTTCACAATAACTTTACTAGAGCCTTTTCCAGCTTTTCCACTGTTATTCACAACAAAGGTTGTTTCTCCACTTGTATAAGGTTTTACCAATGTTCTTGAATAATAATTTAACCCAAGAAAATCTACTGTATTTTCTTTTATTATCTTTAATTGTTCTGGTTTCATATAAGAAATATCATATTGTTTAGATAATTCACTTAATAGATCAATTGGAATTTCTCCTTTTGCGGCAGTATCTAAAATCCAGTTATTACAATAATTGTCTGCATAACGCATGGCAATCTTTGTTTCTATACGATCATCTACACCATTTACAGGAGTAAAACTATGTACAATACCGATTTCGCCTTCATATCCGCCTTCACGGAATTCTTTTACGCCTAATGCACTTGCATACATCACATGATAAGCAGCTTTGATTGTCTTAGATACATCCTGAATACAAGGAGGATAATTTCCAATCAGATATCCACTGCAAACAAACCATTTTGGTTCATTAAACGTTACCCATTTTCTAATTTTTGTATGGAAGTTTTCAAAGCAAACCTTTGCATACTGTGCAAATGCTGTACATACTTCTTCATTTAGCCAGCCACCAGTTTCTTCCCAATATTGTGGCAAATCCCAATGATATATCGTCACAAATGGCTCAATACCATTTTCATGACAACAATCTAAAATCTTATGATAAAATGCTAATCCTTTTTCATTGATTTCACCTTGTTTATTTTTTATGATTCTAGGCCAAGATAAAGAGAAACGATATGCTCTCTGTCCACCTTCTTTCATCATTCTGATATCTTCTTCAAAATGATGATAATGATCGCTTGCAATATCTCCATTCTCTAATCCTTCTTCGTGTAAGTAGTGATCCCACATGGATTCTACACGTTCATCTAAATCCCAGGCGCCTTCACATTGATAGGAAGCAGTAGCACTTCCCCAAAGAAAGTTTTTTAAATCCATCATATCATCCCTCCATTTTTTGATATAAATAAATAATTTCTTTTGTTAAATCCACGGTGACTGCTGATGAAGCGATGTGATCTTCAGCATGCATAAGAAGCAGATCTATTTTTATTTTTTCTTCATCGTTGGCCATAATGCGCAACATTTCCGCATGAATCTTTTGAGCTTCAATCAACTCCTTTTTTGATTCCTCCATCATAGAAAGACTTTCTTTAATTTGTTTTTCTTTTGCTTTTTCTAATGCTTCATAAGCAATACTTCTAGCATTTCCACTGTGTAAAATTAATTGAAATGCATATTGTTCTGATGTCATATTCCCACTCTCCTTTTGACACCATTATCATAATTAAAATCGCTGCATGTTTAAAATTTTTAATTTCCGTTAAGTAACGGCAAATCACGAAGATTCCTTTAAATACAAAAAAAGATTCATATCTGTCTTAGATATAAACCTCTTTCACAATCATTTATTATTTTTATAACGTACGCAAATCATTCAACACAACAAAATATCCATTTTCTTTCTTTATAAACTCAACTTGAAGCGTTAAATCATTTAGTTCTCCATCAGTCATTAAATCATAATCCATAAAATATCCACTGCCATCATTAAAAGCTTCCAGATAAATATCTTGTTTATTTTTTGTTGATGTTGGATCATCAATTTTCATCACTGGCTGTGTTTCATCTAAGTATCTAAGTGCCAAAATCAAGTCTTTTTTTGATAAACGACTGGTATCAAATAATGATAAGAAAGCATCATCGTCTTCAATAGACAACTTTGCCAGAGCTTGTTCAATATAAGCCACAAAACAATCTTTTTCTTTTCCTGTTTCTACTTTTATCATAAGCAGCCTCCTGATTTTAGCACGTTATTTATAAATGTTTTATCCTATAAATCCTCATAAGTAATCTGCATAACATCCTGTTCCTTTAACCATTGTTTAATTGCGGGATCACATGCCATATCCACTTCCATCGTTCTAGGAATTGTTAGAGATGAATGCTTTAAAATGTATCCATCTAAATAACCCGGGTGACATACCATAACATCAGCTGCGCCATCATGTGCATGCATAACCATATCCTTTAGAAGTTTTTCTGGATCATAATCTGGATTCATACTATCCATCCACATATAAACCATTGTATTTCCAACCATCATTGGTTCACTTCCCGGAGCCATTCCATTGTATTTTAAACCATGACGATTTGCCACAATCTCTAAACCTTTAAAAAAGTTTTTACTGGAAACGGCATGCCCTTCAAAATATTGCGGTTGTCTGCCTGTTAATTCCACAAAGCGTTCATATTGCGCTTCAATTTCTAAAATCACTTCATCCAATACCACAAAATCTTCTTTGGCACTGCGATATTCTTTTGATGATTTAAACTCACCATGTTCGTTCGTAATGCTAGGGATCAATGATGGATCAACCAAAGGTTTTCCTACACAGATATTGGTATGTTGACCTAAACATACATCTATACCTTCTAATAATTTTAAACCATGCTCCACCGTTGGCATATTACTCATCACACCAACAGATTTAATGATGCCTTCCTTTACACTTTTTGCGATACCATAGTTTACACCTTCACTATAGCCTAGATCATCTGCACGTATTAAGATTTTTTTCATCAAACTACCATCCTTTTTCTTTTATTTTGTTAATACAGGATCATCTTTTGCATATCCTGTAAAATAAGTTACAACTGCGGCAACCAAAAAGCCAATTCCACAGCTAATTACACCATTTATCAAATTAGAAGCAGGACCGCCAGCAAAAGCTGTTAATCCAATAAAACTTGCGACTGGAACCATAGCATAACATGCGACATGCATGATACCTGCATATAATCCACCAGCAAATCCTCCAATGATCAATCCAATAAATGGACGTTTATATTTTATACCATTACCATATAAACCAGGTTCTGTTACTCCACCTATTATTGAAGCAATGAAGTATCCAAAAGTCAATGATTTTTCTTCTGTATTTTTAATTTTCAAGAAGGATCCCAACAACATGCCGGCAACAGATAAAGAAGCGATGGCACCACCGACAGATACTAAACTTTCTTGTCCAGCCTGTGCAAATGTCATGACTAATGCTGTGATAAATACAACATGCATACCACTCATAACAACAAACTCCCATAAAGCCGCAATGATTGCTACTGCTAAGAATCCAATGCCTGGAATCTGATCAAGTCCTAATAAGAAATCACAAATATAATTACCTAAGATAGAACCAATTGGTCCTAATACACATAAACAGATAGGGATCATTACTGCGATACTTAGGAATGGTACGAAAATCGTTTTTAATGCTTGTGGTAAAATACGTTTAAAGAATTTTTCTATATAACTCATCACCCAGATAGATAAGATGATTGGTAATAATGTAGATGCATAACTTTGTGCGTTACATGGGATACCATAAACAGTAAATGGTGTTCCTTCCGTAGCGATATTCACAAATGTCGGATGCATCATAATACATCCCAAGAACATACCCACAACTGGTGTTACATTAAACTTCTTAGATGCTGTATAACCTAATACAATTGGGAAGAAATAAAATCCTGCATCCCCAACAAAGGTAAATAGTGTATATAAATCATCTGTTTCTGATAGAACATTCAACATACTTGGGCCTAAAACTGCGACTAGCATTTTAAACATAGATGCAGCCATCATCAATGGAATCAATGGCACAACACATCCAGATAAAGTTTCAAGAATATTACTTCCAACCTTTTTCAATGTTAGCTTTTCTTTTATTTTTTCACTTGGTTCTTCAATGGAATCACTTAATGTAAATCCACCTTGTGTACATACTTCTTTATATACGTGTTCTACAGTCTGACCAATGATAACCTGAAACTGTCCACTAGAAAATTGACAGCCTAATACTCCCTTCATACTTTTGATATCATCTAATTTTACCTTACTTTGATCTTTTAAATTAAAACGTAATCTTGTCATGCAGTGTGCTACGAACGTAACATTTTCTTTACCTCCCACACCTGCTAAAATCTCACTTGCCATTTGTTCATATTTACTCATAATTTTATGTTCTCCTTTACATGAAAAACCCTCAACACAAAAACTACTTCTGTAATCTTTGCGCTGAGGGTGATGCTCTATTGATGACAATCCTCTCTTGCACATAATCGATTGATATGTAACATTAAGTATAATAAATCTTCTTCATGAAGACTCCAATTCATTTCATTTTGTAGATATTTTTTGATATGTAAAGCACACGCATATGTTTGCGGATTTTCATTCTTTACATATTCAAACATTTTTTTATTTTCACTGGTAATAGAATCCTTTTTCTCCTGACGTTTCAGAAGATATAAAAGATGTGACGTGAATCGGGAGTAGTTGAAACTGTTTTTATTGATATGAATTTGAAAATCTTCACCAATTAATTCTGTAATTTCCTCAATCACTTCATCGCTGTTTGGCATCTGTTGTGATATCGATGTCACAGTTTCTGCATTCACAAAATGCATGGCAATATTGCTTGCCTCTCCTTTTGGTAATCGAATATTCATCGTTTTCTGTATCAGCTTTACAGCTGTTTCTCCCAGTGCGAATTCTGTTTCATATAAATATTGGATATCGTTGTATAATGGTGCCTGTATATTGATGTTTTTCTTTACGCGTTCAATTGCGAATGCAATATGATCAGCTAATGTAAATACAACGTTTGGACTTAATTCACTTTTGATTTTCATCCTGGCAATATCCACAATTTTCGCAGCAGTTTCTAATACATCCACATCAATTTCATTCAACAGATTGAAATACATTGCATCTACATCATAGAAGGTTCTTTGTATTACATTTAAATCTTCTATCACATATGGACAAGGCTTAAAACCAATCCCTGTACCTACAGCAATTAATTCACGATCATTATCATCAACACATAATGCAATATTGTTGTTTATCTTTTTTATGACTTTCATGACCTGCCAATTCCTCCCTTTTCTTATGATACATACAGATGTATCATTGTTTCTATTGATATCCCTTCTTTCTTTTATTTTAACATGGCTGAAACAAATAAAAAACTCTGCATATCACAAAACCTCAGTAAACAGAAATATTTGTTTCCTAAAGGTGATGCCTCCCGCAGAGTGACAATCCCGTTGTAGTAACTACATTTTAGCAAGCGGTTACAGCTTTGTCAATGCTTTATTTATAATTCTAATTATTCTAACAAATCTTCTATACTACATCCCAAAACCAAAGATAACGCTCTTACGATATTCACTTGTGCTTTATTGATTTCTGTTTCTCGCTGTTCATAAGCACGAATGGTTCTTTCTTTTACTTCTGCATATTGTGCTAACTGCTTTTGTGTTATTTCTGATTTTTTACGTAGTTTATAAAGGTTTGTAGGCGCTTTTTTTACCCTTTCCATAAGGACATCATAACCTTTTTTCACATCAGCTTCATGAAGTGGGTAATATAATGCAAGGATATCCGATGGCGCTATAGCTGAAAATATTGTAGAAAATTTAAATCCAGATTTCCATTGTACATAAGCAGTTATCCAACCCATCCAATACTCAGGCGTTTTGCCAAATCCTGTATCATATGTTATATAATCTGCTTCTAAATGATGGCTTTCTAAAACAAGCATCATCAATTCACTTCCACCTTTATTGATGTAATATGGATTTCCAATTTCAATACCATGACAAACAGGTGAATCTAAAAATAAATTACCAAATGTATCAATATCCATATGTTGATTATTGACTGCATAATCAAACATTACAGCGACTTCTTCCATGACATCATCAAGATATACTTCATTGTAGCCTTTGATCATCATTTTTCATCTCCTCACGCAAAATATCAATGATATAAATATCGTTCTTATCAAACTTTTTATTTTTCAAATATGTACGATACTCGCTTCTTGCTTTATTATCCCTTTGTACTCTTCTACTGAAATACGCTTTATGATCAACTTTTTCATAACCTACAAATTTTATCGTTTGAAATGCTTTTTCTGATTTTAAAACAATTTGTTCGCCTAATTTTCCTAACCTCATTGCTTCACCTAATGTCTTTAAAGATATCGTTCCTTGAATGAAATCCTTTGCGAATTGAAAGTATGAATCATCTGCGCAATATCCTATGATTACGTCATAATTTCTATAACCTGGAAGAAACGTATCAAGAATATATTGTTTAGCCTGCACCATTAATTCATTATTATTTAATTCAAAGCTTCTATTTTCTAAGAGAATCGCCAACCAATTTAAAATATGGAAATCATTTGTAAGGTTTAAAACAGATAGATTTCATATCCAGTTGGTATTGATTTGCATATCCTTCTAAGTTTTCTGTACAAGCCCACTCTTTCGCAAGTTCTAAATTTTCTGTACAATAAAAACCTTGTCCATAATCATTATAATTTTTCCCAAGTCCATAAATTGGTTGAACAATTTTGTCTTTTTAGCCATGATAAATTGTCAAAATATTTTCCATATGCTACCTCTCTTTTCATTCATTATACCATTATATTGGCAGTTTATATCCATTTTGATATAAAAAATATGACCAACCTATCGCCAGCCATATTTTCATATATATTAGATAGAAATTAATTCAAATTCTCTAGAACCAACACCTAGTTGTTCTGCTGCTTCAACGGTATGTACACCATTTCTTGATTCAATTCGTTCAATAAGATCTGCTTTACCAGGATCTTCACTTTGATAAACTAAATCTAAACATGCTTGATCAAGAGCAACAGGATCATTAGATGCCAAAATACCAATATCTTTAATTTTAGGATCTTCTGCCACAGCACAACAATCACAATCTACTGACATATTGCACATCACATTGATAAATACGATTTGATCTTTATAATAATCCATAATGGATTTTGATGCATCCGCCATAGACTCTAAGAAAGCATCATGATCTGCTGTCCACATTTCATCTGGTTTTCCTGCACCATGAATAAATGCTTTTCCATAGCTAGACGCAATACCAATAGAAATATTCTTTAATGCTCCGCCAAATCCACCCATAGGATGTCCTTTGAAGTGAGATAAAACCAGCATGGAATCATAATTTTTCATATGTGAACCTACATAATTTGTCTTAATTTGTTTACCATCTACACCTAATTCCATATCGCCATCTTCATCCAAGATATCAACAGGCGCGATATCTGTCCATCCGTGAAGTTTCATTGTTTCCCAATGGGCTTTTGCCGTATTTCGTTTTCCTTCATATGCGGTGTTGCTTTCGACAATCGTACCATACACATGATCAATAACCGGTTTCATAAACGGTGGACGTAAGAAATTTTGATTTCCTACTTCTCCTGAATGTAACTTGACAGCAACCTTGCCTTGAAGTGATACTTGTAAAGCTTCATACATTTTGACCATAGCTTCTGGCGTGATTTCTTTTGTGAAATATACTTTTGATTTTCCCATATCATAACCCTCTTTCCGAGAGTTACTATATCACTTAGAGCAAACTCTAAGTCAATCGTTTTCTTTTATTTCTTCAATTTTTTCAATTTTTACTGCCGTTCCTGTTAAGATTACCCCGATCATATTACTATTGAACATAGTATATTCGATATCCACGCCAACAATAGCATTTCCACCATTAAACAGGCATCGTTCAATAATACGTTTCTTAGCAGCAACTTTCGCATCCTGAAGTTTGGCGATAAATGCTTCTGATTCAGTACCTGTCATATCCGCAACAGATGCTTCCCAACTACTGATAAAGCCTGTACCTAATACACTTTCCCCACTGATGATGCCATGATAGGAAAGGATACGATAGCCTTCAAAAGTTGGACAAGTCGTCATCATAAATCCATCATCTTTTTTCGCATTTTCTTTTGCTTCTTTTTCCTGGATTCCTTCTTTGAACCATGTTTCTACATTATCAATAACATTTTGAGGATAATTGCGTTCTCGCATTTCTTGCATTGCTAAACGATATTTTTCCTTTAATATTTCTGATGTTTTTGCGCCTCTTCCATTCTTAAATGCTTTTAAACTTTCGTAACAATCTGTACACATATAGATATCTTTAAATTGTGTTGGATATGTTCCCAACCCTTCTGCACGTTTTCCGCACACACTGCACATTTTCTTTGCCATAGGAAAACCTCCTTTTCATTTTCTATACTATCATTATAAATTAGAAAGTTTGTTTCGGATACAAGATTTATTAAAAATTTAAACAAAAAATAGAAAATAATAATCGTTATCATAAATTCTGGTTTCATAGTTACAGAATAGTGAGTTTCTATAATATTTTTTTATTCAAAAATATTAGAAAAGCGTCATATTTATGATATTCATAGGATGTTTTACATATCTTTAAACTTTTCTGTTTGTTCTTTTCAAAAAAGTTTAATAAGCTTTTTAAAGCGT
The DNA here is from genome assembly GCF_003434225.1 of Absiella sp. AM29-15. NCBI lineage: Bacteria > Bacillati > Bacillota > Erysipelotrichia > Erysipelotrichales > Erysipelotrichaceae > Amedibacterium > Absiella sp. AM29-15. The sequence goes on along the minus strand of NZ_QVFL01000007.1, from coordinate 145,665 downwards.
CTTACTTTGAGATAAAAATAGACTTAAACATTAGCGTCATTTATAAGATGAAAGTAAAGCCTGCTAGCGATGAAAAGTCTATTTATGAAATTCTTCTTCATACAATCAATAATTGAAATGAATATTGTTAAAATACTACTCTTTTTCTATGGCACAATTTCACCAAAAGTGAAATATATTAAAGTTATGACAGTGCTTTAAGCTACATATAGGTTTTTTTAAATTTTTCAAAAATAATTTAGGATTTTCATACCAAAAATACGTATGTAAATAATGTAGGCTTTCATAGCCTAGGAAAGATGAGGACCTCTATGGGAAAAGAAAAATCAAAGAAAACAAAAGCTACAGTCACAAATCTTGAAAAGAAAGAAGAATTAAATGTTTTAGCTGAAAAGGAAGCTGTGAATGAGAATAATGAATCATCGGTATCCTTTACCAACGATGTATTTATGAAGTTTAGTTTAATTGGTGAAGATGCTACTTCTAATCTTCTGCGTAACTTCTTTTGTACAGTTGCAACACATTACAAGTACAAAATTGTACACACAAAAGTAGTGAATTCAGAAATTCTTCCTGAACAATTTGGCTTAAAACGTATCGTTATGGATGTTGTAGCGACAGATGATCAAGGCAGACGCCATAATATTGAGATTCAAAATCAATTCAAAGATGTAGATTTTAATCGTTGGGAGTTTTATGGTGCAAGAAATTTAAGTATGCAGTTAAAATCAGGAAATTACTATAATGTAATTCAACCAGAATATCAGATTATCTTAACATTCTTTACAGGTGAAGCAGCAGAAAGAAACAATAAACTAATCAATCATTATGTGATGCGAAATGAAGATGGTGAAGTAGAACAGGAGAATGCATTGATCAATCGTACATATGTTAATTTGAATGTGATTGATCGCATCGTAGAAGAAAAAGGCGTAGAAAACTTAAATGATTTCGAAAAGTTATGTTACCTATTTAAACACAACGAACCTTGTGATACAATAAACACAGGAAAGTTGGTGGATGCGATTATGAAAAAATATGATGATATGAAACAAAATGAAGAAGTATGGACAATGGCACAACGAATTGAAGAAGCAGAATTACGTGAGAAGTATCTTGAAGAAACGGCAAGGATCAAAAATGAAGAAGATCGAAAAAAAGCCTTAAAAGAAGGAAGAGAAGAAGGACTGAAAGAAGGGCTGAAAGAAGGTAAAAAAGAAGGACTAAAAAAAGGTCTAGAAGAAGGTAAAAAAGAAGGTCTTTTAGAAGGTCAGCTAAAAATCGTGAAATGCCAGATAATGAAAAAATATGGTCAGGACGCTTCTACTTGGCTATCATCTTTGACATCATCACAACTGGATAAAATCATTGAACTCATCTTAACATGTAACACATATGAAGAACTAAAACAACAAATACAAAAATAATTAAGCAATAAAAAGATGGCTGGTTCTCTTAACGAAATCAGCCATCTTTTTTCCCTTTAATTAATCTAAATCTTTACCATTGCTTTCGATTACCTTCTTATACCAGTAGAAAGAATCTTTTCTGCTACGATCAAATGTACCATTACCTAAATCATCACTATCTACATACACAAAACCATAACGTTTTCCCATTTCACCAGTAGATGCGCTTACCAAATCAATGCATCCCCAAGGTGTATATCCAATTAAATCGACACCGTCATTTACAGCTTCTTCCATACAACGAATATGCTTTCTTAAATAATCAATACGATACTCATCATGGATGCTTCCATCGCTTTCAACCTTATCAAAAGCGCCTAAGCCATTTTCCACAACCATCAAAGGAATTTGATAACGTGCATATAATTCATTTAATGTATAACGGAGTCCATCAGGATCAATCTGCCATCCCCAATCACTAGATTCAAGATATGGATTCTTCACACCACCCATTAAGTTACCAGCTGTACCTTCTAAATTTGGATCATGTGATACACAATTGCTCATATAATAAGAGAAACTATAGAAATCTACTGTCCCATTCTTTAAGATTTCCTCATCTCCAGGTTCCATTTTAATATGAATATCATTTTCTTCCCAATAACGTTTAGCGAAGTAAGGATATTCTCCACGAACCTGCACATCTCCACAATAGAAGTTACCCATTTCCTTCAACTTTTGACACTTTAATACATCCTGTGGATAACATGTATAAGGATAATTCTGCATATATGCAATCATACAACCAATCTTAAACTCAGGATTGATGCTGTGTCCTAATTGTACAGCTTTCGCACTTGCGATAAATTGATGATGTAACGCCTGAAAACGAAGCTGTGGAATATCTATCTGCTTTGTGAAATCTCTTGTGCCTTCATTTAAAATGCCAAGACTCAAATAATTTCCCATTGGCATCGTACCACAGTTAATTTCATTAAACGTCAACCAATATGTAACCTTATCTTTATAACGATTGAAGATCACTTCACAGTATCTAACAAACATATCAATGACTTCTCTGCTTACCCAGCCATCATAATTTTCCGTCAAGTAAAATGGCATTTCATAATGTGAAATTGTCACTAATGGCTCAATACCATGTTTATGTAATTCATCAAATACGTTATCGTAAAATTTTAATCCTTCTTCATTTGGTTCTGTTTCATTACCTTTTGGAAATATTCTTGTCCATGCGATAGACATACGGAACGTTTTAAATCCCATTTCTGCCATCAACGCGATATCTTCTTTATAACGGTGATAGAAATCACTTGCTTTATGATTTGGATAATATAATCCTTCTTCTAGTGTGCGTGTAATCTGACGAGGTGTTGTATGTGTACCATTGCTCATCATATCCGCAGCACTTAATCCTTTTCCTCCTTCATTCCATCCACCTTCATATTGGTTGGCAGCTGTCGCACCACCCCATAAAAAGCCTTCTTTAAATCCCATAATATAAGTCCTCCTTATTTCCTGAATTGATTATAACATAGGCATTTTTCTTGTAGTTTTCAAAACATGTAAAATTGTGTACATTTAAATAAAAGGCCTGATTTCTCAGACCTCAGCTTTAATCTAAATCTTCACCATTGGATGCGATAACTTTTTTGTACCAGTAGAAAGAATCTTTGCGATAGCGTTGGTATGTTCCATTTCCTTCATCATCTGCATCTACATATACAAAACCATAACGTTTTGTCATCTGACAATCTCCACAACTTACCAAATCGATACATCCCCATGGTGTATATCCCATTACATTGCATCCATCTCCTATTGCTTCTTTTATGGCCTGAATATGGGCTCTTAAATATTCTATACGATAATTATCATGTACATTATTATCTGATGTCAATTCATCATGAGCGCCTAATCCATTTTCTACTATAAAAATCGGTACGCCATAGCGATCATTCATATCATTTAATGTAATTCTCAAACCTGTAGGATCTATTCCCCATCCCCAATCTGTCATTTTAATATATGGGTTCTCCAAGTTTCTGATGAAAGCACCAATTGGTTCTGCTTTATCTAGTTCTGCGCTAATAACTGCTGTATGATAGTAACTAATAGACGCAAAATCTACAGTCCCTTCTTTTAAAATACTTTCATATCCAGGATACCAGTCTATTTCAATACCTTTCTTGCGATAATAATTCAAAATTGATGTAGGATATGTACCTTTCACTTGAATATCCGTTGGGAAATAATTAAATTGACTTTGTTGTTGTGTTGCTAATACATCTTCTGGATTACAGGTATACGCATAGTTTTGAAGTCTACAAATCATATTACCAATCATTCCTTTTGATGTATGCTCACGAAAATATTTGACAGTTAAAGCACTTGCGATTAATTGATGATGTAATGCTTGATGAATACATGCTTCTGGCGTTTTTTTAGATTTCTCTACAAACATGCCTCCTCCTAGATAAGAAGAATTCATGATCATATTGATTTCATTAAAGGTAATCCAATAGTTTACTTCATCTTTATATTCATCAATCAAAAATTTTGTATAATGTAGAAAATAATCAATCATCTTAGGGCTTTCCCATCCATTGATAGTTTCTGTCAAATAAACTGGGATTTCATAATGAATCATCGTAACCAAAGGTTCGATGCCATATTTATGACATTCCTTAAATACATTATGATAAAACTGCACTCCATCTTCACATGGTTTTTCTTCTAAACCTGTAGGAAATAATCTACTCCATGAGATACTCATTCTGAAAGTCTTAAATCCCATTTCGCCTAATAAAGCGATATCTTCTTTATAATGATGATAGAAATCCACACCTCTTCTAAAAGCAAAATTATACTCATCTTCATGCTTTTTATGATCCTCAAACATATCAACTGTCACATTGATTGGAAATACTTTTTCTTTATCTGCTTTTTTTACTCTACGAATATAATCCATATGAGAAAGTCCTCTTCCACCTTCGTTATATCCTCCTTCAAACTGAGAAGCAGATGTTGCGCCTCCCCATAAAAACTTTTCATTAAACGCCATAGTATAGATCCTCCTTTTTTATTCCGCTAGCTTTTACTTCTTATTTTTTAAGAAATTAAAATGTTATACTGTGTATAAATATTTTTCATTTAGTCTTCTTTGAATCCTAAAATCCACGTCATTATAAATGAAATTACCATAGAAATAACTAATCCTATGATTCCATTTACTAAATTAGCACCTGTAGGTCCAATCAATGTAGGTAATACAAATAATCCTGTTGAACCAGGCATTGCATAAATAAATGTATGTGTAATACCAAAATAAGCACTAGCTACTGCATTTCCAATCATTGTGGCAATTAATGGTCTTTTTAATTTCATTAAGACTCCATATAATGCAGGCTCAGTAATACCACCAACTAAAGCTGTAGTGGCACATGTCATAGCAGTTGCTTTTGTATCTACTTTTTTTGATTTCAAAGAAACAGCAAGGCAGGATGCTGCTGAACCAAATACATAACCAATACCAGTAACAAAGAAGAATGTTTCATATCCATTTTCTGCAAAACTTGTTAAAGCAAAAGGAATTAAGGCTGTATGCATTCCAGTAAAAATTAATAATGGACGTAAAGCACCCATTACCGCCATACCAACAAATCCTAAAGTGTTATAAATCCACATCAAACCATCTGCAAGATATTTACCTAAAACTGTTCCTAAAGGCCCTAAAACACAAATTGCTAATGGTGCCATCACTAATAAAGTTAGAGTTGGTACAAGAACAGAGGATAATATCTGTGGAACATATTTTGTAAAGAACTTATGTACATAAGATAAAATCCATGTGATTAAAATAGCAGGCAAAACGCTACTTGCATAAGATGTAGCAGTAATAGGTAACCCAAATATTGTTGTAATAGTCCCTTCTGTTAATCCTGTTGTAAATGCAGGAAGTAAAAGAAAGGCACATAGCAATGTCGCCAATGGTAAACTTGTTTTAAAATGCTTAGAAGCATTTATACCCACATAAATCGGTAAGAAATAAAATCCAGCTTCTCCTATATTCTGTATGACAAGATAAGTTGAATTAGTTGCGTCTAAAATGTGAAATTGAAGTAAGAGCAATGCTATAACTTTAAACATACCAGCACCTATCAAAATAGGTAAAGCTGGCACCATAGAATTAACTACAGCTTGAACTATACCATTGCCAATCCCTTTTAATGAAATAGTTTTTTTCTCATCAAGGTTTTCGTTAATTGCGGCTTTTACCTCAAATCCTGTTAAATCACAAAATTCGCGATAAACTTCTCCTACATTCTGTCCAATAACAATTTGATATTGTTCACCCTGTATTTTTAAAGCAATAACTCCATCAATTGCTTCAATACTTTCTTTCTTTATTAAGCTTTTATCTTTAAACTCTAAACGTAATCTAGTTATGCAGTGAAAACAATTTGTTATATTGTCTTTGCCACCAACATTTTCTAATATTGCCTTTGCAATTTCTTTATTTCTTTTCATTTTGATTTCTCCTCTCACGTTCTTCAAAAATAAATATTGGGCCCTAAATATTTATTTTTTTTGTAGAAACTACATTTAACGTATATCCTTTCTGTCAGGAACTATATCTCCTGTTTCTACCATCCAATCTAATATCTTTAACTTCATATTTTTTATAATTTCTTGATACTCTGAATGCATTATTAAATTGTTTAATTCTTGTGGATCATTTTCTAAATCATATAATTCATCATTTTCATATAAACGATATACATACTTCCATTTGTCCATCCGACACATAATTGCTTTGGTATGTTCTGGTCCTTCTGAAGCTTGAGATGACAACCTTGGCCAATATTGTGAAGATGGCCCATGTCCTAATTCCATCGCCCATGTTTCTCCATGAATCCTTCCACCCTCACTAAAAACTGCTTCTCGATGTTGTTCTTCTTTATCAAATAAATGCACAAGTGACTTTCCAAAATTAACATATTCTGTTTGAATACCTGACATTTCTTCAATTGTTGCAGTAATATCTACAAGTTCTACAAGTGCATTTGAAACACGTGGAATTACATGATATTGCTTTGCTGGTTTTATTAATAATGGAACATTTACAACTGGATCATCGAAACAGTTCTGAACTTTTTCTGCAATATCATAATCACCTGTATAATCTCCATGATCTGAGAAAACAAAGATATTTGTATCATCATATAAATTACACTCTTTTAACTTATCTCGTACCATTCCATAATGATGATCAAATCTAGATACCATCGCCAGATAAGTTGCCCGCATTTCTTGAAAGTTTTCTTCACCCCAATTGGATAAATTCTGTTTTTTAGCTATTTCCTTTAACATACTAGGTTTTCCTTCAAGCGTAATAGCGCTTGGTCTTCTTTTTGCGACTTTTTTACGATCAATACTTGAAAACCATGGTTCCTCACACATATATTCTGGATGTGGATACATAAGTGTTATGTATAAGAAAAAGGGCTTGTGATTCTTTTCTTTACTTTTTTCTTCTATATAAGCTAAAGCCTGCTCAATGCAACTCCAATCATATTTAGCAAAAACAGTCTTATCATTGACATCATCTAAATCTATTTTCCCTACATAAAAGGAATAATAACCTGGTTCATCTGGCTTTAATTGTGATTCTTTTTTATTCTTCTTCATCATATCTTGTAAAGCAATAAACTCTCCACCTTTTATATCTTTTGAATCACCTGATCCAAATGGCCGATAATATCGATCACAAAATTCTTCTTTTGTTCTATTCCCTGGAATCACATCGTTTCTTCCTATCCAGATAACTTCATATCCATTATTTTTCATAGTCCTCAGGATATTAGGTTCTCCTTCATTTTGAAGATAATGAATTGTTCTGTGTCCAGTTGTATGAGGATATAATCCCGATAAAAAACTTATACGAGAAGGTACACAAACTGGATTTTGACAATACGCATGTGAAAATGATATCCCCTCTTGACTTAATTGATCTAGATTAGGAGTAATCGAAGCTTGATTTCCTAAATGAGCTAAAGCATCTGCTCGAAGCTGATCAGCTACAAAATACACAATATTTGATTTAACTGCCATAAAATTTTTCCTCCTTTATATAGAAAAACCCCAGCACATAACAAAAAGCAAATTGCTATTGTTATATACTGAGGTAATGCCCGCTTTACCGGTTACAATCCTCCCTACTGCATAATCGATTGATGTGCAGCATTAAATATAATAATTCTTCTTCACTCGGATTCCATTCTAAATGATCTTTTAGATATGTTTGAATATGACTAACACATTGATACGTTTTGTTATATTCGGCTTTCATCGAGTCAAATAATTTTTTATTTTCACTTGTAATTGATATATTAGTTTCCTGTCGTTTCATAAGGTATTGAAGATGCGTCACAAATCTAGAATAATTAAATCCTTCTCGATTTACACTCATTTCAAAATCTTTTTCAATCAAATTTGTGATATCACAAATCACTTTATTTTCATCTGATTCATCATTAGCATTTCTTTGCATATTCTCAGCATTTATAAAATGCAATGCAATACTAACCGCCTCATCCTTTGTTAGATAAACATTCATGCTTTTATTTATTAATTTAATCGCAAATAGTCCAATTTGCATCTCCGACTCATATAAGTGCTGTATATCATATACAAACGGCATTCTTATATCAAGATTTTTCTTAAATCGTTCTATCGCGAAATTGATATGATCAGCTAAAGTAAATACGATATTAGAATTAATTTGATTTTCTATTTTCATCTTTGCAAAATCTACAATTTTAATACTTAAATTGAATACCTCTTCTGGTATATCATTTAACAGTCCTAAATAACTGGGATTAATACCATAATAAGTACGCCAGATTTTACTCAAATCTGTAAGTGCATATGGGGTTTTAGGAAACCCAATTCCTTTTCCGAAAGCAATCAATTCATGACCATCATTATCCAGACAAACAGCAACATTGTTATTGATTTTCTTAATAACCTTCATGATTGATTCTCCCTTCTTTTATTTATTGAAATGTAATAACCTTGTTCTCCCCCATTATAACATGACTTCCTGCTTCTTCGATAACCATGGAAAAGTCACTTGTATTTGTTACAACCATTGGCGTTGTTAATACCATCTGCTGTTCTTTCATAAACGCCATATCTATCTGTATCAGTGGCGTTCCTTTCTTAACCTTATCTCCAACATTTACTAGTGCTGTAAATCCTTTGCCATTTAAACTTACTGTATCTAAACCGATATGGATTAAAATTTCTGCACCATTATCTGCGGTGATACCCACAGCATGCAATGTATGTGCGACCATAGTAATTTTTCCATTACAAGGTGCACAAATTGTATCCGTTTCTGGCATAAAAGCGATACCATCACCCATCATTTTTTGGGCAAACACTTGATCTGGAACATTTTCTAAAGCAACACTTGTGCCTGTCACTGGGGCATATAGTACTACTGGTTCTTTCTTTTTGAATATTTGAAACATCATCTTCATCCTTTCCACAAATAAAAAACTCTTCAGTTGATTACACAAAAAACAGAACTATTTCTGCTTTTTAGGTAATGCCTCCCGAAGAGTAACAAGCCTTTTTCTATTTGCACATTTATATTAGCATTGGCTGTAAGCGTTGTCAACAATATTTTTCACATTTTTTTATAACTACATTTTAGTAAAAGTCCTCTAAGTTATGAAAAAAAACATGTTATAGGAAAATTTTTTAATCTTTTTCCTTAACATGTTTTTATTTATTTTAAGGCATAAACAGGATATTTTTCAACTTGAATTAATAGTACTTCATCCTGTACATTCATTTTTGAATACATGGATACATCACACTTTGCCTCTATCGTTTCACCATTACGGATAATATCAACATAGTATCCTCTGGCGTTTTTTCCTTTTGTGGCTCTATGGTCTGTATGACGTTTCTTTTCTATAACAACACCATATGTCTTTTCATTCACTTTCCAAGAAAAACTTTTAAACCATCTTACAAAGCAATGTATCGTTAATAAAATGAAAATTACCATACATATGATGCCAAATATGATAGATGATATTGATTCTCCTTCCAGACTTCCAGGCATCAGAAATAATACCCAAATAACAATCACATCAATGATGACCATTAAGATGCCTATCTGAAGCAAATCTTTTCTACGGATTTTAAACCATCTTTCGATTAATTGATCCTCATTCATTTACTTCACTTGCCACAGCACCATCTAGTGGTTTATCTATCACTTCACTGTTTTCTAAATCATCAGAAGCATTTGTTTTTATTTCTTCTTGATTTTCTACAACCGTTTTATCTTCCTGTACAGGAGCATCATTTACAGGTGTTTCTGTTTCTTTTACAGGTTCAACTGGTTCACTGTCAGAGTTTGTTTCTTCTTTCTGAATATCTGCTTTTTCATAATCTTTTAACTCTGTTTTATCTTCAAGGCTGAATGTGCTAATGCTAGATTCTGTACCAACATCATACGCGTTTTCTTGATAAGACATGGTGTTGATTGGAATCAGTTTCTTGGTTTTAGCATCAAAATCAAACACATGCCATAAAGTTCCACTTCTGTTTGGTACATTGTATGTCGCAATTAATGTTTGTCCAGCATAAACTTTTACCTGTGCTCCTGAACTTGCCATTGCACTAGAATTATGTTCATATGAATTTGAATAGTTATGTACATAGAAACTGTATTTACCATTCTGATTCATTTTATAAATCGTAGTTGTTTCAGGTCCAGATCCATCCACATCATCTAGGTCTAAGAAAGAATTTATCACACCATTATTTTTATATGCTTTATTATGGAAATAGATATGGAAATTACCATCACCAGCTGCTTTTGGTCCTATTAAATGAGAATCTAAATCGCTTGGTTCCTTTCCCCAAGTCAACACAATTCGTAAGTCACCTGTTGGTATCTCGCTATTTTCATCAGGTACTAAAGTACCATGTTTATCCATATGTATACCTTTTGTGACTGCGATATTGATATGGTTTGTGACATAACCTGAATTTTCCATTAAAACTGTATAGTTGCCTAATGGTAAATCGACTTTATAACCACCAAATGGATCTGTCATTACTGTTTTTACTACATCTCCAGTCGTATGATTCCAGCCTTTTCTAATCGTCAATTTCGTATTCGGAATTGCGCTGCCTGTAACTGAATTTGTTACATGACCACCAATAGTACCAATCTCTTGTTCATCACCATTTACCATTAAATACGTTTCCAGATAAATCTTATTTTTATCCATAACAGTTTCTAAACTTTCAAATGGAATATATCCATCTTTTGAAATCTTCACGATATAGGTTCCACCTGGTACAGTGGCTGTATATTTACCATTCGCATCTGTTTTGACAGTAGCTGCTGTTTTCATATTTTCGCTATTAATAATTTCAATATTCGCATTTTTAATATATTGGGTATGAACATCTGCATCTGCGACGCTGCCTTCTATAGTACCACCATTTTCATATGTGCATTCAGGAACAGCCTGCATATTTTCATAATGTTTTGATATCTTTAATGGACTGTTATTTTCATCCCAAATTGTGAATGTCATACCAATATCCAGCCAATCATCAAGAACTGAATATTCAAATGCATTTAATTCTGCATATAAACATAAAGTTACATCTGCACACACTAGACCTGTTGATCTAGCTTTTATGTAGCCACTGGCTTTTCCACCAGCTTCTGCAGAGAAACTGATTAAATTACATCCAAATAATTGTGCGCCAAGCTCTATCTGAGGTCCTACTGTAACGGAACCAGATAATCCTGCAGAGATAGAATTTTGTATTGCGGAAATATTTCTTGGCTTGTTATTAAGTACCTGTACACCAAATGTTCCTGATGAGTTATATTCAACTTCAAATTTGCCTTCTGCACTCATTACAAGATTTACTTCTACAATGATGCCTACGCCATATACACCTACAACTGGAACTTCACCTAATTTAATTCGTTTTTCTATTTTGTTTTCACAAATAAAACTGTCTGGTCCAGTTATTTCTGTACCCTTTCCAAAGCCTACATTTAAATCCGTTGATTCTTGTACTTTGATATATGCATTTTTTACATTTGGTTTGAAGTTATCAAAATCAACATCAAATTTATATCCTACTGTTGGCATGGAAGTTTCTAATGAATAATCGATACTCCAGTTATCACCTAAATCTATTTCCCCACTTAATTGTACAGAACCATTGATGCCAACATTATTTTCTGGTACATCAAAGAAATCATCCATTGCGCCATATGTCTGAATACCATTTGCGGCACTATTGTAATTTACTTGGACACCTTCAGCCGGTTGAAATCTTGAGAAATCTAATGGTGCCTGACCACCTACATTCATTGAATCTAAGAATTCGCTTAATTCAGGTTTTTCATATGTGATTTCTAAATTGTTTCCATTTTCTTTGATACTTTCCACCTTATAGGCATTTTCATATCCAATGACGATAATAGCGCCTTCTTTTAAATCTTTTACATCATCTGTTTTTTTGATAGTCAGAACACCATTTTCATCTTTATACTCAATAGAATCATCCAGAGTAGTTACACCATCTTTAAAATCATATCCTTCAGGTGTATCTCCTTGCGCATCTGTTGAACCAAAAATTTCAATCATTTTAGTAATAATCTGTTGTGCCTCTTTTTCATTTAATGCACGTTTTGGATAAAAGTTATTTTGTTCAAGATTCATCAAGCCAGTATCTACTGCTAAGAAAACTTCTTTCTTATATGTAATTTCTGATGCATCCTTACAATTAATTTCTTCACCTGATAAATAACCTAACGCACGAACGGCTGTAATGGCCGCAAACTCTCTTGTAGCTGGTTGTTCAGGCTGGAATGTTTCACTTTTTTCAATCAAGCCATATGTAAATGCTGTTTCAATGGCATCCTTATATTCGCTATTCGCAATATCATTAAATACTTCATCACGCTGTGATGCGTTATCAGGATAACCGACTGCATCTACAAGCTTTTGAATCCATTCTCCTCTGGTATAAGTGACTTCAACTTCACCATTGTTTTTATCATACGTTACTTGAGATTTTATTGTAACATCTTTTCCATTTACCTTGACGGTTTTCTCAACTGTGATCAAACCTTTTGTATCCTGCTCATTTGCTTTGATATCAGAAGCAGGTAACAATGTTGCTGCCATCAGTAAGCATAATAAGAAAGTAGTTGCCTTTTTCACTTTCTTATGTTTAACAGCATAAACAGCCATCATACATCCACTTGCGACCAATAATGAAAATAAGAACGTGATATTGGTGTGATCACCTGTATCTACATCATTTTTTGGTGTATCAACTTTTGTTGTATTTTCATTTTTGTTATTTGTATCCGTAATTGTAGAATTACCATTGTCCGTATTGCTTGGATTGTTATCTTCTGGTGTTATCATTCCACCATTTTGTTTCACATCAGCTTTAAATTCTGATGAAAGCGAAACACTGTCCTTCCCATTTAATGCTGCGATATCCAAGCTAGCCTTGCTTGTATCTGCAAGCGTAAATCCTTCTGGTACAACCGTTTCGATATGGATGTTTTTCATCACCACATCATTTTGATTTTCAACTTTAACTTCTGCTTTCACTGCATCCGTTTCACCATAGGAATCTTTATCTGTTTCCAAGGTGACATTAAGTCCATCTTGTATGTTTTCCTGTGCGTATAAGATAGCTGAATTTAATCCAAAAGCCATCAATAACGTAAGAAAACAAATCCCAACTTTCTTGATAATTTTCATTTTCTCCTCCTAAAAAATGGTTTTCTTGCCATTTTTCAGTATTTTATCACAGGTTTTCTTTCTAACACATATAATTTTATAAAATTGGAAATGACTTCCTCATTTTGTACAAAACGTAAAAAAAGCAAAGGCCATTTCAATTTTTGCCTATGCTTTTTGTGAAATTTTCATAATAGTTTTAGCTTTTACTATCTTTAAATATATGTATGCAAGTATGCTGACAGCTGCTTCTGTGATAGGAAATGCCCACCACAACGCGTTCAATCCAAATTGATTTGCCAACAGATAGACAATTGGCAACAACAATACCATTTGTCTTAATAATGTAATTATCAATGATTTATTCGCATGATCAACGGATTGGAATACTGCACTCAATACCAAAGATATACCTGCAAATATAAAGGATAAGCTAATGATTCTTAATGCTGGTACACCGATATTCATCATCTCTTCGTTTGCATCAAACAGGTACATCAACTGTTGTGGGAAACATTGGAATATGATAGTTCCCGCAATCATAATGACACAAGCGACGATTAAAGAAAAGTGAATAGAATCTAAAATACGCTGTTTCTTTTTTGCGCCAAAGTTGTAAGAAATAATTGGAATCAAGGCATTATTCATGCCATTAACTGCCATAAATACAAACTGTTGAAGCTTGAAGTAAATACTGAATGCAGAAACCGCCAGCTCACTGAATGTCACAAGAATCATATTCATAAATACTGTCATAAAGCTCATAATGGATTGCATTAATATTGCTGGTATAGCGATACGATACATATCTTTTATCATTCGTAATTCCAAATGGAATTCACGTAAATGAATTTGTACCTCTTTGATTTTGGTTTGTGTAATGATAATTCCCAAGAGCATTGCCACAATCTGTCCAATCACTGTCGCAATCGCAGCTCCTGTAACTCCCATTGCAGGAAGTCCCAGCATACCAAAGATAAAGATTGGGTCAAGCATAATATTTACCAAAGCGCCAACACCCTGAATAATCATATTGTATACTGTATTTCCTGTAGATTGCATAATTCTTTCATAGGTGATCTGCATAAAGACACCAAAGGAAAAGATTGTACAAATCTTCATATAACTAATGCCCATAGCTACAATTTCTTGATCTGTATAGAACAATCTTAAGAATGCCTCAGAAAAGAAAATTCCAATGATCGCAAATATCAGCCAGTTAACAATCGCTAAAAGGATACCATGTAAAGCGACCTGATTAGCCTCTTTTGGTTTTTTCTGTCCTAAATAACGTGATAGTAATGCATTCAATCCAACAGCCGTACCACAAGCCACTGCGACAATAATCATTTGAATTGGATAACACAGAGATACTGCGGCAAGTGCATTATCAGATACCCTTGCGACAAACATACTGTCTACGATGTTGTAAAGTGCCTGAACCAACATAGAAATCATGATTGGTAAAGACATTGTCATAATTAATTTTTTAATTTCCATAACGCCCATTTTATTTTCTTCCATATATAATCCTCTCTTTCCACAGAAAAAAGGAACCCCGGGTTCCTTTGTTTCACTTCGATAGTTTCTTATGTTTTATGCAAAGCGAGTGTACAGATGGTATGGGTTACACCACTGTTCGTTTCTATTGTAACGGTTTTTTTACGAAGAATCAATTGTTTATTTTGATTTTTATCAGCCTATTTATATAAACATTAACATATACAATGGATAATTCTTAATGATAGGATCTTGTGTATTCACATTATTACTTGAAAAACGATAAGCATATACTGGATGATATTTTTCTATATATGCTTTTAGGCTTTTAGATTTTGTATTTTCTGCACTTTTTACTTCTATTGGAATTGCACCATCATTGGTGTTTAGTATAAAGTCTATTTCGTTATGCGCTGATGGCTCAAAGTAATATAATTCATGATGTTCACTTAATACTTGTGCAGTTATATTTTCATATATAGCACCTTTATAGATTCCTAAATTACCTGTAAGAATCTTATTTGCACTATCGATACCAAACATGGAAACCAATAAACCTGTATCTCCCATATATACTTTAAAAATTGAAGTTTCACGATATGCCCTCAACGGCTGATCGATGACTTTTAATCTTGTACATTTTTGAATAATACCACTATCTGATAACCATTGTAGACTGCTTTCAAATATCTTTGCATTTCCACCTTCTCGTACAAGTTTATATTGAAATTTTTTATTTTCCTTTGATAACTGTTCTGGAATAGATATAAAACAATCATGTACTTTTATTTTATCACTATGTTCAGCATATTTTGCCATATCACGATAATAATCTTCCACAATTTGGTGTTGAACATTTTGTACTTTTATGAAATCTTTTGTTTCGCAATAAGTTTTTACTACTTCTGGCATACCTCCACAAATGATATATTTTTTAAACAAATCCATATAAATTTGATGAATGCTTTCCATGACTGGTTTTCCTCGATCAAAACACTCTTTTAAATATTCTATTTGTTTATCATTTATATGGTTCGCATATAAAAATTCTTTGAAATTCATTGGCCTCATAGTCAATGATTGCACATAGCCAACAGGATAAGAAGATGTATGGTGAATCGCTATACCAAATAAGCTACCACTTATAATATAATCATGAGGTGTTTCAGATCCAAGGAACTTTATCGTTGTTAGTGCCTGTGGACATGCCTGTATTTCATCAAGAACAATTGCGATATCCAATGAAAAATCAACTTCAGGAAATCTTGTTTGTAAATACATTATAATTTCATCTGGTCTGGCTATTTGATCAAATATGGATTTTATATCTAAATCTCGCTCAAAATTGATATAGATATAAGAAGCATATTGTTTTTTCACAAATTCTAAAATGCTGTATGTTTTACCTGTCTGACGCGCCCCAGATATTATAAGAGGCTTATGAAATTTATCGTTTTTCCATTTTTTCAAATCTTCTTCCATCTTATACCACACTATATAATCATATGTTCAAAAAATATAATTTTTATTATTTTTTATGTTCATAAAATATTATAAAGTACTATTTTTTTGAAGATATTGCGTAAATCGAATACTTTTTAGTTATAATTTGATTTTAATATCATATGTTGCATTTTAATATTTGTAATGTTAAAACAAATAAACAAAGTTAAGATCAGAAAAAAACAGGATCATAAAACCCTGTATTTTTTACTTATTCTGGATATACCATATCTTCCACTGTCCATTGCTTTATCACTTCCCCATAATCTTTCGCATATGCATTTGCTTGTTCAAGATTATGATCTAAATAATTTCCACATTCTTTACTTTCCTGTGCTCCTGGAATGGCGTCATGGAAATCTGAGATAAAAGCCATCGCTTCCTGTAGAAGTTCTATCGTTTCTTCTTTACTCATCGTATCTCTTGTTAAAAAATAAAACCCTGTGCGACATCCCATGGGACCAACATAGATGATTTGTTCGCTATATTTAGAATTTCTTACGTATGTAGCTAATAGATGTTCAAATGTATGTAATCCAGCATTTTCTAAATAAACTCCTGCATTAGGAACCACCATGCGCATATCATATGTAATCACATCCCCGTCAATGCGTGAAACATATAAACCCTTTCCTAACTTATCGTGATCAATACAAAAACTTGTTATCTTATTCATTTTAACCCTTCCTTTTCTTCAACTTTTTTTACAAAAATATCAAATTGCTCTTTTATATAAGTATGTGTATTTCTTAATATATATCCTTTTAATTTATTTAATGCAAATAGCTTTTTTTTCTTTATTTGCCTGATTATATAACTGTAAATCAATCGCTGTAACAACACTATCTGTAAGATAGCATTTATGAATATCATCATAGGATAATGTTTTAAGGCTTTTCATATGTCTAATCAGGGAACTTGGCAATGTCTGTATAATTTCTTCTTTCATTTATCAATTCTCCTGATTTTCTAAATCATAACGAATTGTATTCAGAATATCCAAAGGACTAGCCATTTTCTGATAAATAAGATCCAAATGATCATTCACGTTTTCTATCTTTACATTATCTTCATCAATCCCTGATAAATAATAATTGCATTTATTGTCAATCTCATGTTTCTTGGAGAATAAAGAAATGGCATCTAGGAAATACGGGCTATGGGTAGTAACTACAATTGTTAAATCGAAGTATTTCTGTAATAACACAATGGTTTCTGCATATACAACCTGCCATTGTGGATGTAAGTGTATTTCTGGTTCATCAAAAATGATAACATCTCTATTTTCCAACAAACCTCTTTCCAGCAACAATTTCAATAATGCAAAAGACTTCAATCCGGTTGATAGGTTACAAACATTCAAAGGTTCAGAAGCACCATCATCTTTATAATAAAATTCTCCATCGCTTGTTTGTATCACATTTCCATTTATCGCGTTATTCATTATTTCAAATATTTTCTTCACTTTATCTTTTGCCATAACTGATGTAAACAGATTATCATCTATTTCACTTTTCATATGCAATAAATCATAAATCATTTTATCAGTAGTTGATGTAATTTTGCTTGATGGATTTAATTCATCCATAATAAATGGATTATCAATAAATATGGCTTTGTGTTGAATTTCAAAATTTCTTTCATATTCTTCACATTCATTTTTCATAAATTTTAATCAAATAGGATTGTTCTTTATAGACAGGGAAATAATACTTTCACTATCACTATTATTTAAAGGATTGATTTGTCCATGAAACATTTCATAAAAATAGCGCTGAATCAATTCTAACCGTACACTTTCTCTTGGCGCCTTTAAAAGAATAAAAACTTTTTCTGTTAATTCATCAACATCTAAATCTTTTCTATTTTTTTCATAAATATTCAATGTTCTTTTAATAACATTTCTAACTTCAACAATATCATAGTCTTGTTTTAATTGATTTAGTATTTTTCTTGTTATTGCGTACTTCTTTTCAAATTTGTATTGAAAACACCATCCAAGAATTGATATTTCTATTTGTGAATTGCGAAGTTCTTCTATACGCCCATCAATATCCTTTAAAGAATTAAACATAGAAAATAATATTTTTCCTATTGTGCTTTTACCTGTATTATTTTCACCAGCAATCACTGTAATGCCATCCAGTTTAATGTTTGCTTCTTTGATTTTCGCAAAGTTACTAGTTTTAACTCATATATATCCTCCCTTCTATCTTTGTTTATCGTGTTTAGTATAGTCTATTTCCTACCATTTTACAATGAGAAACAGAAAGGACCTGCATCCAACAGATCCTCATCAATACTAATTGTTTACTTCAGAATATTTTCTACGTTCCGGACTTAAATTATCTACATAATAACGAATGGTTAAGCTGGCAGCACATTTGCTTTTGTTTTTAGGTTCTACGATAAACCCATCACCTTCCAGCATTGCATCCAGCATCGCTTTACAACAAACATTCTGATTTTTTACGCCTGGTTCACATTCCTCCAAAAGGTCTTTTGCGTTTACTTCAATGTAAAGCCATTGCTTATCATGTGCAACCTGCTTTTTATTTTGGATACATTCTAAGTAATCTTTCATCTCTAGTTTAGCCATATTCATCTTTCCTCCTTGCCTTGATGAAACCTTTATAACCGTATTATAGCACGTATACTATGTTACATGAAAGTAATTTTCTGTTTTTCCATAAAAATGAAAGCTGTATCAAATCTTTTCTTTTAATTTATCAATACACCAATTTGCCCATTTTATTTCATTTTGATAATACATAAAGCCATATGTCATGGTCATTCCCCAATAAAAAGACTCATTTTCTTTCTGTGCATATGCCTCAAATTCAGGCAGTTTGGCGATATCCTCATTCATCCCATCAATGATGGCACTACATTCCTGTTTATATTTTTCAAGCATTCGCATTGTTTGATCAATATCAATATTACTGGAGAAAAATACCTTGATCAATAATGGATTTTTATATTTCATAACCTCACTTAAATCAGCATCCGCAAGCCATTTATGAAGCTCCAGTCTGCCTTCTTCTGTGATATGATACACTTTTTTATTCGGCTTATCACTTTGATATATAATATCATTTTCCACCCAGTTCTCTTTCAAACAGTTATTCAATTCTTTATAGATCTGTGATGTTTGTGCGTGCCAGAAGAAAGCAATACTGCTTTTGAAATAACGGTTAATATCATAACCAGTCATATCATGATAATTCAATAAACCTAAAATTGCATGTTTTAACGGCATATCGATCCTTCTTTCTATTGTTGTTATATTCTACTATTAGAATACAATGAATCAAGCTTTATTGCAATATTTCCATCTTACAATTTTATATTTCAAACAAGAATTCACATGTTTTATTAACAAAAACCACATGACAATTTCATCATGTGGCATATCGTTATCCTTCCTTTTCTTCCTCATTTCTTATAGAGCGAATAGCGGAAATAATACGATCATTGTTACGATTTACAAGATCTTGTATCTGGGATTTTTTAGTATCAATCAATACCTCATAGTTATCTATAATTCCTTGTGTTATTTCTTTAATATTCACTTCATTTAACGTTTGTACTGCTTTTTCTTTTACCTTATTAATCAGATTCTTTGTCTTTCTTCGTTCAATTAAATCCTGGAACGTAATGGTCTGTATTTCTTCATATGGGATATCCTCAAATAAGTTAGTATATAAGGATATATGATACAATAGTACCTTATACAATTCAGATATAGATAATGCACTATGGAAGTAATCATCCATGGTAGATACAACGGCATGCAAACGTTCTTCTTTTAAATTCACGAAGAAATCATTTACAAAATGATACACAATTTTAGGAATGGCAGTCTTTTTATCTGCAAGGATATAATGATTATCATCAAAATCCATCGCGTATAACTGATGGTTATGATACAACTGTATCAGGTTATTACAAGGCATGCTGGAGCGTATATAATGTGGTTTTGTTAAATTCTCAAAGAATGACGATATACAATCATTTTCACATTCAAATATCGTTATTTTCTTCAAAAATTCAGGATCTGTAGCCCGCATTTGATAAACATCCAAAATACTTTTCGTGATTCCCGGTGCATTAAAACTTACTACTTGTTGCAGTTTTGAAAGTAGTTTAGCATTCATTGTTAATGCCACATACATCGCAAGATTTCCGCCTTTTGAATGTCCACATAAATAAAATGGAACATCAATCTTTCGCTTTTGCAGTTCATGTAAAGATACTAATTGTTGGTACGTTGGTCCATCTAAGAACATATGAAAATTATCTGTCCAATCCTGCCATCCGGTTTTGTGATTGACATCATCTAATGCTTCAGAACCGCGAAATGCAAATATTTCACCTTCAGGACAGGTAAATACATAAAACACCACACCACTGTTGGCATTATCATCCACAAACTCTTTTACATAAATATCGCTATAGCGCCCTTTGGGTATCTTTGCGAGTGCTTCTTTATGATAAGGCAATGTGACATCATTTGGATATTCTTCATCCATTACAGTATCCTCTAAAATCTGCTGGATCAAAGTATCTACACTTACACCCGGCTGATATGCATCAAAATAACTGATCATGGATAAATCATAAAATGTTTTTTCATCTAACACTCACATCACACCTTTCATTTCACGTTCTTTATTATAAAGCTTTTCTATGATTGGGTAAAGCAAAGTACGATTTTCACATAGTTTCACTTGATGCCTTTATTTTATCATTTGCGAATTCTTTTTATTTTCTTAAAATTTCTTTGGTTTTATTTTCTTTTGTTTCAGCATATTGTAAAATGTAGAAAAGGGTGTGACTATGACAAAGAGAAAAAAGAAAAAACACGTTTCCTACTTTAAAATTATATCGGCAGGCTTATTAATTGCGGGTGTGATCATCGTGTTCTTATTATATTTAGATACTAAAACAGATTACCATTTAGTTATCATAGATAAAAACGGAGTAGCTTCAGAAATTCAGACATATGATTCCTTCAAACTCGCAAAAAGTAATATGCGAAAACTGGATCATCAGGAAAATGAAAATGTGGAAATTACCACAGATGATGGTACCCGTGTCGCTATTCGCTATGGAGTGCTTAATTTTAAAACCAAACAGTGTACGGTTAATACTGCTTATACATTTGATGATCGTGATGAAGAAGGCTATATCAATGGCTGTTATGGTGCGGATGCTGTATATCTTGATACTAGCAACGATGGTAAAAAATTCAAATTTATGATGAGTGGTGTTGTTGGCTGGGTAGATCGTAAGGATGTAGAATTATTAGACTATTATAATGAAAAAGAAGTTGCAAGCGTCAGTCATTACGTTGTAAAAGACAATACGTTCTTACATAAAGGTACAACAGATGTGAAATCAGGGAACTATGCCTTTTCTCTTGACGTCGGACTGCCATTCCAAGATACTTCTTATGCGTATTATTACAGTTATGATGGACATTATTTTTATCCTTCTTTTACCAGTATGAGCGATGATTATCAAAATAACACCCGTAAAAACAGCGTCAATTATGATCAGCCATATTATAATTATTATCAATTTTTATCACATCGTAGTATCTCTAACTATTCCACACAGGATATCAACAAATATATCACAAGTATTCTTGGCTATACTTCACAGCCTTCTTCTTATCCTATGGGTAATGAGGAATCTCTTTTATTCAATATGGGAAAGGCATTTGTGGATGCACAGAATCGATATAGTACCAATGCGATTATGATGATGGGTCTATCCGCTAATGAGAGTGCTTATGGAAGAAGTGAACTGGCTTATGCGAAAAACAATTTATTTGGCCATGCGGCATATGATGCTTCTCCAAGCCAAAGTGCTAATAAATACGCAAATCCTCAGGAAAGTATTCTTGTACATGCTTCCGTTTTCTTGAATCAGGGTTATTTGAATGCCTGCGATGGTTTTAAAGGCAGTGGGACTTGTGATAGTAAACAGGCAAATCGTTACCGTGGCGCTTATCTTGGGGACAAGGAAAGTGGTATGAATGTTCGTTATGCTTCTGATCCTTATTGGGGAGAAAAAGCCGCATCCTTTTATCGAAAATTCGATAAAGCCATGGGAATGAAGGATGCAAAGTTTGATATTTTGATCAAAGATGTTGATCATGCGCCAGTTTATCAAAAAGCAGATAAGAATTCTACGATATTATATCAAACACCAACGGTAAAAAACTATTCTATGTTAGTTTTAGATATTATAAAAAACGATCAGGGTACTTGGTATAAGATAAAAAGTGATGCACCAATCAATAAAGAGGGTAATCAGGTAGAAACTGAAAGTAGCGCTTACAATGTTAAAAAGTCCGTTGTTTTTATAAATGCAGACGATTTGAAGTAATATATTGCCAACAAACGGTTCAAAAACGTTTAAATCAAAAAAATGTATTGATTTTTGAATTTAAATAAGCTATATTATAATCGTTAGTGTTATCAGCCGTCTTGCCCTTTCTTCCCCCACCCATATAGGCAAGCCGGTATATCTTCCCCCAGATCGATAACACTAACGCTTTTTTATTTATTAATGACAGGTAATCTTATATTGCCTGTTTTTTATATATTTAATTAATATTATGAAATAAAGCACATATCACATTGATTTATAGGAAATCCTACTTAATTCATTTAATCTATTTATTATATTATTTTAAGTTTTTAGAATTAATTGTATAACGACATTTTGGATAATTACTACACCCATAGAAAGTGCTGTATTTCCCTTTACGTAAAACTAATGTTCCACCACATCTAGGGCAAATATTGCCTTTTATTTTTTCATTTGTCAGTTTAATATTTTTTCTAGTATTCGTTATATGATCCTTACGTTCCTGTTTTTCTTTTAATTGATTTTTCTCAATCACATGTTTCATCACTCTTACTTGATCCATATCGTAACATTTATCTACACTCAACTGTTTTATACATTTCACAATATTCTTAATATAGATCACATGTTCTTTTTCAATATGAACTTTTAAATCTGCTTCTGTTGAAAATGCCACAATAGGAATGAATCGAACAGGTTCATCAAATAATGTTTCCAGTGCTTTTTGATGTCCATAATTTTGGCGTATTGGATTCTTAAACTGATGCTTATTTCCGTAGATATTTTGTGTCCAATACTCTCCTTTTTCATTTCCCGTTATCCATCCTTTATAGTTTTTTGTTTCAATTACAAAAATACCATACACTGATAAAACAACATGGTCAATCTGTGCAGTGCCTCTACCCGTTTTTAATAAGATGTCATTTAAAATGACATACTCGTTTTCTGGCAGCTTTTCGAGTTTTCTTGCGACACTTTTTTCTCCTATCATCCCTTTTATTTTAGGTTGAAATGCTTTGAATATTATTAATAACAAAAATAAAATGAAAAGATATTGCATCATATATTCCCCCTCAATTTTCTATATTATATCATTATATAAACAATAAAAACACAAGAAGCAGATATTTTGCCTGTTTCATTACTCCAGCATTTAAAACAAGCAATCTTTCCATCATTCAAGAATAAAAAAGTCCTTCCTTCTGAAAAGCTCATCATTCATTTCAGGAGAAAAGACTTTGTGTGATTTATAGCAACACAAGAAAAGGAAAATTGTAATATTAGTGTAATGAAAGGATTTTCGCAATGACCTTGTACTTGTGGGGCTACCTTTTTCTTTAAAACTTTTTTACCATAACGCAACAGCTACCAGCTCGTTGGTTAAGTATATTTATAACACAAATATTTCCTTTCGCAAGTGTTATTTGAAAATAATTCATAATTTTGTAAATTTCTTATGATTTATGTGTGTGTTTGAGTCAGAAATCACAATCTATATTTAAAAGCAGACAATAAAAACATCTATTGCCTGCTTTTATATAAAAATAAATATGATTAATATAAGTAAGAAAATAAGATTATATCCTGTGAATACTTTTAAATATTTTCCAGTATCTGCATGAGGTTCATTTGCATAAAACTTAAATGATATCAGACTTGCAAGAGAAGCAATCAAAGTCCCAAGACCTCCAAGATTTGTGCCAATCAACAATCCTGATGCTTGATTTGTAAAACTTGATAACAACACTGCAGAAGGTACATTGCTGATTACCTGTGAACTTGCGATTGCAGTTGGTATTGCGTAATCTTTTATACAGCTTCCCAGAAATTCCTGCATCCAATCGATTTTTCCAATATTGCCAGAAAAGATAAAGAAACATACAAATGTTAATAATAATGCATAATCTACATCTTTTAAAACAACTGGTGATACCAATAACATTGTAACAACAACAATCAGAAATACCGCCTGATAAGGCAGGATATGCAAAACACTGAGTAAAGAAAGTATAAATAACACAACAAATAAAATAACATCCTTTGGTTTGATCATATGGACTTTTTCAGGAAAACTTACCTCTAATGTTTCATTTTTCATCAACATACAGCACACAATCAATAACACAAGTGCAAGGAAGGTGAATTTTCCCATAATAGAGAAGAAATCCCCAATGGTAAGCCCGTATTTTGTATAAAGAAACAGATTTTGTGGATTACCAAACGGTGTGGCCATACTTCCAAGATTTGCTGCAATCGTTTGTAATGTTATGATAGGAATCAAGTATTGTTTACGATCAATCATATCCAATACCAATATCGCAAAAGGCACAAATGTAATTAATGCGACATCATTGGTTATGAACATAGATGAGAAAAACGGTAATAGCACCAAAATCAGAAAGAATACACGTAATTGTTTTCTTCCAGATAATAAACGCTGTGCGAATACGATAAATACGTTACATTGTTTTAACCCTGCGATTACTGCCATTAAACAAAATAATAAAGCTAGTACACGTACATCAATAAAAGATAATGTTTCCATGCTAGGTGGTACGAAAATCATAGATATGAATGCGCAGATAGCTGCTATACATAACACTTTTTCTTTTTTTATAAATTCAATCATGCAATCCCTCAATTCTTGCCTTTATGATTTTACCATGTTTTTTCATAATCGCAACTAAAAAAGCAGCGTTACACTGCTTTATTTCATATATGTTTCAATAAAAGAATCTATTTTATCCCAATACGTCTTTGGGTCTACTTCTTTACTTTTTCCATGCCCTGCGCCTTTGATAATCAAAATATCTTTTTCACAGGCTGCGGCATCGTATAATGGATATACCATGCTGGTTGGCACAAAATCATCAGCATCCCCATGAATAAATAAGGTCGGCGTTTTAGATTTTTTCACTGCTTCCAAAGCATCTGCATCTTTCAGATTATATCCACCACGTATCATTGTGACAATATTTGCGGCATCTAGTGCAGGAAAGGATGGCAAGCCAAATAAATCATCTAATTGGTAAGAAAATTCATCCCAGGCGGAGGTATATCCACAATCTTCAATTGCGACTTTTACATTTTCAGGTAGATTATGTCCTGTAGTCATCATGACAGTACTAGCTCCCATAGATACACCATATAATGCAATTTCCGCTTTTGGATTATCCTTGATGATTTCATTGATCCATTCCACGATATCATCACTATCCCAGGCACCCATACCTATAGCAGTTCCCTCACTTTGTCCATGACTTCTTAAATCTGGTACTAACACATTGTATCCCATATCATAAAACCGATTGCCGCTCGCTAACATATCTCTGCCTTGTCCCATGTAGCCATGTACTGCGATAAGCCATTTATTTGCGTTTTGGCTTGCTTCATAAGCATGTAAGCGATAGCCATCTTGATTTGTAAGCCAGCGATCTTTTCCATGTTTCATAAAGGCAGCCTCTGCCTCACTTTTGGCTTTTTCTGCGACAGAATCATTTTCACTGCTTCCAAATACGACTGATTTATCACTAGTGGAATCAATTGCCAGGGTATAGAAATAATTTCCAGCATAGCCAATAACACCTGTGATTATAATCAATATTGTAATACATATTCCAATAATTATTTTCGTTCTTTTCTTCATATAAACACCTTTTCTTTCAAGCCTCGCCTATTATATCAAAAATATTTTGATTGTCAAATGATTTTGTAAATCAAAATAACACTACTTACAGTATATGTAAGTAGTGCATCCCATGAATCGATATAATTATTTCGTTAATCTATTTGCTGATTATTCACTTGCCATTTCCTATGTTTAAAATAAACCTTATACAAGGTGGTCTGAAAGTTTAATGACATTTTTTATCAGTATCCTAGTAAGCAGATATACTTTTTTATACCTATACCATATCCACTCACTTTTATGATAAAACGTTTATGGTTTTTCCTGTTTTGATAATAACTTAATAGCTGTATAAATATCTGTATCTTTATCCTATCAATAATTATATATAGGTTTTTTTATGTTTTGTAAAAATTTTTTAGGATTTTTGGACCTTTTTTACGTATGTAAATATTATAAGGGTACAATACCCTGGAAAGTTAGAGGACAACAATGAAATATCTCAAAAAAAGCAAAAAGAAAAACCTGAATAGGCGTCAAAAGAAATTTGAAAGAAAATTAAAGGGAATTGTAGTTACTTATGACAATGATTATTGTTTTAAGGACTACTTCGGTATGGATGATTTAGATTCTATGGAAATGCGCAATTATATTTGTGAGTATTCTATAGGTAATGGTGTTAAAATCGTAAAATCAACGATCTTAAACGTTGAAATATTACCAGATCAGCTTGGCAACAAAAAAATTATCTTAGATATTTTAGCTGAAGATTCTAATGGGAACCTTTACAATATCGAAATGCAAAGAGCTCCTACGATTGCTGATTATTATCGGTGGGAGTATTATGGCGCAAGAAATCTTAGTTCACGACTAAAGAAAGGTAGAAAGTATATAAATTTAAAACCTGTATATCAGATTATTTTTATGCGTGGCTATGCTTATGGTAATCATAACCTTATCAATCGTTATATTATGCGAAATGATAATGGCCAACAGGAACATGAAAATCCTTTGATGCACCGTATATATGTAAGCCTTCCAGCAATTGATCACATTGTAGCAGAAAAAGGAAAAAATAATTTAAATGAATTTGAAAAAATCATTTACCTATTTGAACATAACGAGCCTTGTGATACAATAGAACCAGGAAAGATGGTGAATGTTATCATGAGTAGATATAAAAGAATGAAACAAAACAAATCTATATGGACAATGGCCGAGAAACTTGAAGAAGCACAGATGATTGAAGAAAGTTTGATTGAAATCAGCAGAAAAGAAGGTTTAGAAGAAGGAATCGAAAAAGGTATTGAAAGAGGTATTGAGCAAGGGATTGAACAGGGCAAAAAAGAAAGAACAGAAGAATTTATAAAACAACAGATTTCATTAAAATATCACACGGATGCTTCTGCTTGGCTATCATCTTTATCATCTGATCAATTAGAACAAGCACCTGCCCTCATTTTAACATGTGATACTTTTGAAAGCCTGCAAGAGCAGATCAATCAAATACAGCCATAGCATAAAATCAAAATACATAATCGCGATAAAAAAAGAATGTATGATTCATCATCTCATACATTCTTTTTCATTATATTAATAGTTTTTAGCTTCTTCAGCGAAGTGAGCTCCTGAATAACCACAAACTGGGCAAGCACCTGGTGCTTTTACGCCTTCGTGACGGTATCCACAGATATCACATACCCAAACAGTTGGTTCATCTTTTTCAAATACTTTACCATTCTTTACATTTTCTAATAATGCTAAGTATCTTTCTTCGTGGTGTTTTTCAATTTTAGCAACTTGTTCCATCTGGAAAGCGATTTTAGCAAATCCTTCTTCTTTAGCTGTTTCAGCGAAACCTTTGTACATATCTGTCCATTCGTAGTTTTCACCAGCAGCTGCATCTTCCAAGTTTACTGCAGTTGTAGGAACTTTATCACCATGTAATGCTTTAAACCATAATTTTGCATGTTCCTGTTCGTTACGAGCTGTTTCTTCGAAGATATCAGCGATTTGTTCCATACCTTCTTCACGAGCCATCTGAGCATAATAAGTATACTTGTTTCTTGCCTGACTTTCACCAGCAAATGCTGCCATTAAATTCTGTTCAGTTTTTGATCCTTTTAATTCCATTTTCATTTCCTCCTATGTTTTTTTAACTTTACCTATGATTCACCGTTCTCTACGGTTGCATCCAATATTAATGCTTTTTTAAACAATCCTCACAAATACCTTCTACCATCATATCATGTGTCGTGATTGGAAGCCCTGTTGCTTCTGACATTTCCTTATTAAAATCCTCTTTATATGGGATATCTAAATCAAGAATACGATCACATTTAATACAATGCAGATGATAGTGTGGTTTACATGTCTTATCGTATTGGTATCCTTCAATAGGATGAGCAATTTTCTTTATTTCATGCAAATCACATAAAATATTTAAGTTTCGATAAACAGTGGCTAAACTGATTTTTGTGCCATTCGCATTTAAATCATTAAAGATTTGTTCAGCTGTCACATGCCCATTGATTTGCTTCATATAATTCATGATCAAATCACGCTGTTTCGATGATTTATACATCCTATCGACCTCCAATCTTAAGAACCGTTCTTATTATAGCTCCGTTTTTTTCATATGTCAATAGATTTTCAATATAATTTTAAGAATTATTCTTATTTTATTCAACCATTACATTTTCCATATTTTAAAAGTAAAACGATATTAAATCTATCCGTTTTACTAACTAATATCTTATCTTTTCTTTATCCTTTTTTCACATATACATGATAACTTTGTTGGTCAATTTGAAATAATGGCAATAATTCTACCCTGTTCACTAGGTCATAAAATTTTAATTTCTGTGGTTGCTTACTAATTTGCTTCTCTATATCCTGTATTTGATATTGGATATATTCCTGGCTTTGACTGATAACGGCCAACACATAAGGACCATAATGAATAGATATAATATCAGAACGATCAGGTGTTTCTTCTATAAAATAGGAACAATGATATTGTACATGAATCTCTGTATTTTCCCATAATTGGTCCATTACAATATATCCATCTTCTATAATTGTTTTTTGAAGAGCACCATTGATTGTGACAAGTATATCTCCCCTATGCCAATATGGTACACGGATATGCAGTTTACATTTCTTAGCTCCAATAAATTTAATATAAATATCTTCAGGGCATTCTTCTTTCACTTTCATCTCTACGCTTACATCCTGTTTATCAAAGTATAAAACAGACGATACAAATAGATTGATATATACATCATCCTTATTTACGAAATAAATTGCTTCACTATATTTGAAATGATTTTCTAAGCCTGTCCCATGACAACAGCTATTCTCATCTGTATAAGATTTTTTAGAACCGGGCTCTAATGGAAAGAAATACGTACTTGCTTCAGGAATATCTTGTATTTGTGTAGCAAGTATATGATTTATCATGCATCGTTCATAATAGTCCATATATTTTACATTTGGTTCATAAGAAAATAGTTCTTTGGTTAATTTTAACATATTATAAGAAGCACATGTTTCTCCTGTATTATCGTCAATCATAGAAGCGATTGCATATGGTTCATGAAAGATTTCGCCTTCGCCAATACTTCCATTGGTATATGTATGTGCTTCTACAACAAAATCCCAGAATCTTTTTGCGATCGTATAATATTTTTCTTGATGAGATCCTTCAAATATCTTTAATGCGCCAATAACCTGTGGAATATGTTGATTCACATGTATCCAGCATAATGCATCTACATCTTGTTGTAATGGTACCATCAAACGATCGTTATCAAATTTCATTGCAGTTTGAAGGAAACGGATATCCCCAGTTAATTGATAAAGCTGTGCAAGGGACTCATTCATTCCGCCATATTCTCCAGCAATATAAATTCCCCACATTCTTTTTAATGAAGCCTTATCTATATCAGACAGACGATTTACGACCCATTTTCCTAATCTTTCCGCAATCTGTTTCGCTTTTTCTATATATGTATATTGGTAACAGTCTAATAATCCTGCTAATATTTTATGTAAAGAATAATATGGTGCCCATATTTCAGGATAATGCGCAAAGTTCTCTAATGCATCATACTGACTTTCCTCAATTCCTCCTAGATATCCTTCATGATACCCCTCAATATGAGCAATCGCATCCTGACATTTTCCTAATTCTTCTATCATATATTGTATTTTATTTAAAATCTTTTTCTCTTTGGTTTCTCGATAACATAGGGCTAACGCTGATAAATAATGCCCAGTTGTATGCCCACGTAATTTACTGTCTACAGTATCCCATCCAATCATTGGCTGTGCATTATGCAAATCTAATTGTGCATTCATACGAAAATTATATAACATCTGATCATCATCTATTTCACAAAGTGCATCTACTTTACGCCTCATAGCTTGAAGAAATGATGAAGGTAACAGTGCGACATTTCCTTCACAAGATATGCAGTTTCTTTCTTTATATAAAAGAGGTTTTTGATAAGTTCTATGTACAATAATCTTTGCGGATACAGGAAAATTGCTTTGTAAAAGATGACCTCTTATCTGATAGATTCCAGGTTCTTCAAAGCAACATGCCTCTTTTCCTTCCCAATCAATGGTATGTGATAGTTTTAGGTCATTAGCAGTTGTAATGACTGCAGAATTTGGTAAATAGAAAGTTTCATTTACCTGCGCATGTACAATAATTGGCATAAGATCTCTAACTTCAAAGGAATCATTTTCTTCCATAATCGTGACAGTGTATTCTTTTGTCATCTTATAGCTTCCTAATTCAAAAACACCAGTTAATGTCACAACCCGTTTTCCCATGCCATGCCTTGGCTGTATCACTTTACCATTTCGTTTTAAAAAACGTGTATCACTGGATATCCAGGAAATCATACTGCCATGTTCTCCCATCCGTGGTAAAACCAAATCAAATTCTATGGTATTCAAATTTCCTAAATTAATACTTTCCATATCCTCCAGTATTTTGTTTTTATCATCCATCTTTTTCACCTACTTATTATTAAAATGTTTTTGCGCAAATGTTCTGCGATATACCGTCGGTGTTACCTGTTCCACACGTTTAAATACACGCATAAAGTATTTAGGATCTACATATCCAGCTTCATAAGCAATTTCTATAATATCTTTACTAGTATTCACAAGCATAGATTTCGCATATTCTATACGATATTTTGTGATTAATTCTTTTATACTGATACCTTCGTTTTCTTTGAACATACGAGAAAGGTAGCTTTTATTATAGCGAAACTCTTCTGCAATAGATTCTACAGTAATATGTTCTAAAGCATGGATACGCACCCAGTCCCTGATTGGTTGTGTAATATTTGAGTTATCTTTTCTTCCATTTGGAAAATAAGATGTATGTGTTTGATAAGATAATTCCATTAGAATACTTGTCATGAAGTAGTTAAGATACATCCCATTCTGTGTTTCTTGATAGATATCTAATAATTGATGAAACAAAATATTAGCTCGATTCACACTGATTTTATTTGTAAATTCAGGCAATAGCAGCATTTGCGCAAATGTTTCATTATTGCTTAATGCCTCTACGGTTTCTTTACTCATTTGTTCAAAGGATATATTAGAAAAATGACACCAGAAAAACCGCAATCCTTTTTCACTATAGTTGACACCTTCATGATAGTTAAATGGTGGAATGATCAGCATTTCATTTTCATGCACATCAAAGCACGTGTTATTCACACGCATAGATAAGGTTCCATTATAAACAATAATGATTTCATAACTGTCAATGATTCTTTTTTCATGGCGCCAGCGCTGATCTGCCATAAAGATACCACAGCTTTCGAATACAACAGGCTGTTCTAGATGTTGATTTACGTAAAACATGATTTCATCACCTTTTCTGTCCTTATAAAGGACTCTTTCATTGTTACTATAACAAACTGAATCCCATCTGTCGATATCATTTTTTTACTTTAGGTGGATTTATATTACTTCATAAGCTATGTGATTCAAAAGTGAAAAAAACAGCCTATTTTATATGGGCTGTTTCATATCTTATGAACTTTTAATTTAAGCTTTTTCCTAGATAAGTGGATTTATTTCATATCGAATTTTCTATGATTTTTACTATATCGCAATATAATAAGCACATTGTTCTATATGAATCCAATATCTTTAAATATCGTTCTTATTTATCTCATCATTATACTTACAATATTCATTAAAGCCATTGTTTGTATATTGGTACCTAATTCATCTAGTACCAATACTGTACCTATCTTTATCATACTCAAAAAAGAAGTATCATTACCTGCGCAATACATTTTTTATATGTATAAATCAGAAAATCCATTTATACATTTTCCTATCCTATCAGAATGGTAAAATTATCAAATCTTTATTCGCATGTGTTAACTGAATGCATCCATCTTTTGTCACAAGAAAATCATCTTCGATACGGACACCGCCAAGTCCTGGCACATAAATACCTGGTTCTAATGTCACAACCACATTTTCTTCAAACACTGCATCAGATTTTGATGAAATAAATGGTGCTTCATGAATTTCTAAGCCAAAACTATGTCCAGGACCATGGATTAAATCATATCCATGCTGTTCAATATAATCTCTACCGACTTTTTCTAAATCATGACTCACAATGCCTGCTTTTAGATGTTTTGCCATAACAGCTTGTGTATCTTTCACAATCTTATAAATTTTTATTAATTCTTCATTTGGCTGACCTATCGCAATCGTTCTTGTAATATCACTACAATAATGATGATATAATGCCCCGAAATCCATCGTGACCATATCACCTTTTTCAATTATTTTTTCACTGGCAACACCATGTGGCAATGCACCACGTACTCCACTTGCAATAATCGTTTCAAAGGAACAATTTTCTGCGCCACGTTTTCTCATCTGAAACTCTAATTCATTTCGTACTTGCGCTTCACTCATGCCAGGACGTATATACTTTAATATTTCTTCAAATGCATCATCTACAATCTGACAAGCTTTTTGAATTATCTCTAATTCTTCTTTTGTTTTTATAGATCGCATTTGCTCAATCATTTTAGAGGCTGGCTTTAGTATTGCTTTTGTATTCGCCATCAATGTACTTGCCTGTGCATAGGAAATAGAATCATCATCCACAAAAACTGTCTGAATACGTAACGTATCTATCAGTTTTCCTAAATCCTGAAACATATCATCTTTCCAGCGAACAACGTCAAAACCATTTGTGGCTTCTTTTGCCTCTGTCATAAAACGCCCATCACTCATCAGATAAGCATCCTTTTGTGTTAATAAAATGGTCGCAACACCTGCTTCTGCATAAAATCCTGAAACATAATATACATTCGCCTGTGTACTAATCAATAAAGCTTCTATTTGGTGCTTCGCCATCATTTGACGTAATTGTGTAATCTTATTCATAAAAAATTCCTCCTTAATATAAAGAAAGCCCCACACCCTCAAGTTATGATTGGGTTCTGCGGGGTTTTCCTTTATTACGCTAATTTAAAATATACGTGATATGCTTGTTTATCAATTGTATGAATTGGCACAAATGTTAGTCCATCTGCTTCATCATAGAATTCACATGTATGATCTTTCTGTTTCATTACAGAAGACAAGTTATCCTTCTTTAACGCAAGATTCAAATAATCTTGTTCATCTGATAATGCAGCTAATACATATGGTCCATAACGTAAAGACATAATTTCTGGACGATCCGGTGTCTGTTCAAGTTCATAAGAAATACCGAATACGATATGAACATGATCATTATTCCATTGTTTTTGAATTTGGATATAGCCATCTTTATCCATAGAAACAGTTTCTATTTTATCATTCATATTTACTTGATATTCTCCATGGCACCAGTATGGAACACGGATTTTTAAAGCGAAATCTCCCTTGCCATTTACCTCAATGTGTACATCCTGAGGTTTTGTTTCATCTACATGCTGAATAATTTCAACACCTTGATATGTAACTTTAGAAGACAGGAACAAATTCACATATACACAATCTTTTCCATAGTGATAAATGGCATCACCATAACGGAAATGATTTTCTAATCCTGTACCATGACAGCAGCTGTTTTCTACATCAAAAGATTTTCTTCCACCTGGTCTTAGCGGCATAAAGTAAGTACTTGCACCTGTTGGACGTTTTTCAAGTGATGATAAAATATGGTTCTGCATAGCTCTTTCATAATAATCCATATAAGAAGCCTTTGGTTCATATAAGAATAATTCTTTTGTCAGTTTCAACATATTGTATGATGCACAAGATTCTGCGGTATTATCACTTAATAAAGCTCCAATACGGTTTGGCTGGTGGAACATTTCCGTTTCTCCAGTACCACCGATTGCATAGATATGCGCCTTTGTGACAATATTCCAGAAATATTTTGCGATTTCATAATATTTTCTATCGTTGCCTGCTTCATAAATCTTCATGGCGCCAATCACCTGTGGAATATGCTGGTTGGCATGCATTCCTCCAATGGCATCGATTTTACGAATCATTGGGTAAAACAGACGATCGTTATCAAACAGTTTTGCGGCTGCCAGATGTTCTGGTTTTTTACTTAACTGATACAGTTTTGCCATGCTTTCATTCATGCCGCCAAATTCCCCGGCAATATAAGTCCCCCACATTTTCTTTAATGTTTTATTATCCAATCTGCTTAATCGTGCATATACCCAGTCCCCCAGCTGATCAACGATGTTGTATGCTTCTTTGATACCCACATATTCAAAACAGTCTAATAATCCTGCCATGATTTTATGTAAGGTATAATATGGTGCCCAAATTTCAGGATAAGGTGTGAACTTTTCTAATAAATCAAACTGTGTTTCATCATATGCACTTAAGAATCCTTTGTGACAAGTACCAAGTTTTCCAAATGCTTCTTGACATTTCGCAAGCTCTTCAATCATATAAACTGCTTTTTCTTTAATTTTTTCATTACCTGTCGCAGCATAGCATAGTGCTAAGGCAGATAGATAGTGTCCTGTTGTATGTCCACGAAGCTTACTATCTGGTGTATCCCATCCAATCATTTGTGGTGCATCTTTTGTATCTAATCCAGAAGCAGCACGGAAGTTATATAGCATCTGATCATCATCTTGTGCCAATAGTACCTCCAACATACGATCCTGTGCTTCTTTGAAGGCAGAACCATCTAATAAATCTACATCTTTTTTATTAAAATCTTCTACAACACGTTCTTGTATCCCTTGTTTGTTTTCAATCTTTTCTACAACATGGATATTCGCAACCACATCAATTTTTGTATCTAAAAGTACACCATGTACTTCCACATCCCCTAATTTATCAAAGCATTGTGTATCCCCATCATCCCATTTCACAGAATGGGAGATTGTTTTATGTTCATCTGTGACAACAATCGCAACCGTAGGCAGATTTACCATTTTTCCACACTGTGCATCTACATCAATTGGATAAATCTTTTCTACCTTGATTTTATTTTCTTCTTCTAAAACCGTTACCAGATATTCTTTTTCTATACTTTCCTCCCCATATGAGAAATGACCAGTTAAAATGACATCACGTTTTCCTTTTCCATATGCTAATACGTGTACTTTCCCATTTGACTCTAAATAACGTTCATCACTGGATGACCATGTAATACTTGATCCATTTGCCCCACTTGTTGGCAAATCTAAGTCGAATTCTACTGTCTTCAGATTTCCCAGGTATAATGCTTCTATATCCTGTTCAATCACACTTAAATCTTGTTTACTCATTCTATATTCCTCTTTCTTTAATTTCTTGGATTTCCATGGATATCATATAAATCCTGATATTCATTCCATGGTTCTGGTAAATACTCATGTGAATAAATCTTTGCGAAGAACGCATATGCACGTGGATCGTATTCTTTTAATTCCGCTCTTGTGTTGACTGGTCCACGTACACCATCCCATGTTCCATTTGTTCCTTCCTCCATAACGTTAAACCAGACGGTGGATAAAGTCGCAAAGTATTCTTCATAATTAGAAATTGCATATGTATTTGGCCATAGTCCATCTGCTTTAGCCTGTGCATATAAATTTCTAAATTCATCTGCTAATGATGTATCTTTCATATAATTAATACCGATTAAATGAACTGCATGTGCAAATTCGTGTACTAGGATACATTCGTGTTTATATCTTGTTGTATATGGTCCTTCTAAGATATGTAGTACGTTTGTTTCTGATATAGATGTTGTAGGAATCTCCATCGTTCCACCAAAGCCTTCCACAGGACGATGTAAGAATAAACATCCAGCACGATGCTCTGGAATATCATAAGCATCACGATGTTTTGGATAAATTGCAAGCTGGGCACCTGCCCCTTTTAAGATTGCGCTTGCTTCTGGCAGTTTTAGTAACATGAAGTCCACAATGGTTTTTGCCATTTGATGTGCTTCCTCACTGACACTGTCACAAGATTTGATTACAACACCACATTCACATGTTGTGAATTTTGTATAATATGGCTCATAGCTAATTGGATAAGTGATATGTGGATCTGCTTCCAAAGCTGGAATATGATCCTGACGAACATTTTTTAATACTACAAGGGAATACTGTTCCATATGATCAATGTCCATATCTTCATTCATGAAATACGTTGTACGACATTTTTCTGGCTCATATACTGTACCACGATCCCATTCTTCAATATCACTTCGATCATAAGTTGCAATACACCTTTTTCCTTGATAAACACCTATATTTTCACTATATTCTGAATTCACAACATTTTGATTCCAATATACTTCCAAATGACGACGATCAATCATTTTTGCGCATAATATTTCAGGCTGCTTTTCCATAATGTTTCTCCTTAAATTACCTCATCAATTTTCTTAGACATCATAATCAGGATGCATGCGGTAATCACCAATACGACTGCCATAGCTGGGAAAATCATCATCTGCTGATCAGCTGTAGTTAAGAATTTAAAGATGATAATACTAATACCATTTGCAATAGAAGTTGTCTGTGACCATGCGGACTGCATCTGTGTTTCATATGATTTTGGCGCAAGCTTTGCGGTCATAGAAATACCGATAGGATTAATGAAGTTATCACCAAAAGACAAAATCAAATAGTAAGCAATTACCCATAATGGAGAGAATAAACTTGTTTTACCACCCGTTAATACAGGAACAGCTAATACGGCAAATGCTGCGGCATTGATGAAGATACCGATAGAGAATTTCTTTGTGACTTTTAACTTTCCAAATTTTGTAGAACCCCAGATATATACGAATGCTGTCGCAACAATTAATCCGATTAAGTTATAAATAGATGTAAAAGTTGCTGGTGCAAATTCAATACCCATGAAGTTACGATTGACTTTTGCTTCAATAAATACTGCCATGGCTGTGTTCAACAATACACCAGTTACAGCAACAACACACTGAATACACCAGATTTTAACAAATGGAAGCATTTTGCTATGTTCTTCTCTTGTGATGTTTTTGTTTGTATACATTTTAAATAAGAAGATGATGGGAATAACAAAGGAGAATGTTGTAATGATATTTAATACGCCATCAAAATTCATAACACCCATTTTTACAGTTACTAAGATGATTGCGACAACGATCAATACAACCGCAAAGAATAATCCTAATGCTTTTTTTAACTCTTCCTTAGATACAGGATTTGCTGGTTTTTCACCAATGGGACCAAAGAAACGTTTTCCTGTAAATAAGATTACCAAACCATAAGCAAGTGCTGCTAATGCGCTTAAGAAGAAACCTAAGTGATAATCACTCATACCTATGAAACCTACAAGAATTGGAGAAATCATACCAGTAATTGTATTTGCGACATTGTGAATGGTAAATGCGGCATCACGACGGCCATCATCATCACTTCGATACATTAAACCAGTCATAGAAGAGTTAGAAGCACCCATAATTGGAAGTGACATCAAAATTAAGGAAATCACTGCGAATACTCTTCCTTGTGTTAAAGAGAAAGCTGGAACTGCCAATAATCCAAAAGAAATTGCTTTTACAACGTTTCCTACTACCAATGCTTTACGTGGCCCTAATACTCTATCGGATAACCAGCTTCCTACGATAACGAATAATGAGTTACAAGCACCCATTGCCGCAATCATACTTGCTGCTTCACCCTGTGTAAAACCAAGTCCCTTGGTGTATGGACTATATAAGTAGTAAATTAAGATTGCATAGACACCGCCCCATGCAAAAGAGTTAAAGAAGTTTCCTGCTGCCAATGCGCCTAGTCCTCTAGGGTGTCCAAAGAATTTTTTATCATTATAGACAGCCTCTAAGCGTTCATCAACCTGTTGTTTTGTTGTTTCGTTATTCATATCCTTTTCCTCACATTCATATGTTCTTTTCAGTAAGAAGTCTTTTCCGCGGATATCATCGACTTCCACCTGACACATACACTATACAAATAAAAGTCCTCTTCGTCGACCGTTTTTTCTTACAATGAGTGCACTTTTATTACATATTCAATGTTTTTCTACTTATTTTGATATCTATTTTAATCTTTTTTATATGTATGAAATATCTTGATTGTAAACGGTATCTTATAGATTGTATACGTTTGCATAGTATTTATTTAAATAAATAGTACTTTTAATGGTTTTTATACAAGTGGATAAAAAAACAAATTGGTGTCTTTTTGTTACTTGTTATCAAAAATGTATAAAAATGTTACCTTAAGTATCAAAAGTGCACCTGTATAAAACAAGTATCTATCAATATAAATTATTTCCTCAATAAAAAGAACTACCCATAATGATAGTTCCTTTCGTATTCTTATAATCTTTCATGAACTAAAGCCAATCATATGATTTCTTTATATATGATAATGGTCTGCATGCTCCCACTTCATTTTCTTGTGCTTTGATTAACAAATCCTTCTTTTCTTTTAAAATATCTTCAGAAAGTTGAGCGATGAAATAAGCAGCACTCATACGTGCATCAGATCCATCAAAATCATCATCAAGAACAATATCAAATAATAATTCAGCTAGTTGCCAATCATTAAGATAGCTTGAAAAATAGTCATCAATCCAAGTACTGAATCGTCGATCACACTTCCATATCAAGTACTCTATTAGATTTTCTTTATCCCACACTCCGTTTGTATATGGAGTAATTTTCTCTAAGTCTTCTATTCTCATAATACCTCTACCCCTTCCATAAACTTACTTCATTATCTTTCGATATAAGTATATAGCAATGTATATAAAAAAGCATTACCCAAATGTATTCATTCAGGTAATGCTGATTTGTTAATCTATATTTTGATTTTTATCATCATAAGAAGATAATACGATGCTTCCCTTTTCCAAAGAAGCCTGTACATCTATGATTCTTTGATTCTTACTACCTTTAAACACTAAGCGATAGTCTTTTTCATCCATCACAAATTTGCCATCCACGAGCACATCTATTTGTTCAAGTAAGACTTTTTTATCAGAATCTTGTACTAATTCTTCAAAAGTAAAGCCACTGTATGCCCAGATATTTAAATGCATCTCTTTTGCACATTGTACAATAGGAAGTAGCGCTTCTGCCTGTAGAAAAGGCTCTCCTCCAGATAAAGTCAGACCACTTTGTAGATGTGTTTCTTTCATTTCTTTCATGATATCCTCTATATCATACAGGGTACCACCTTGGATATCATGTGTTTGGGGATTATGGCAACCAGGACAATGATGCATACATCCTTGTGTCCATAGCACCATACGAATACCCGGACCATCTACAAAGCTATCCTGTTGTAAAGGTGCTGCTAATCGGATTTGATTAGCCATGCTTTACGCGTTCTCTTTCTTCCGCAGCTTTTGCGTCATTGAAACGATCAACGGTACCTACCAAATAGCCAGTGATACGACGAATCTTTTCAAATTTATATTCGCCTTTTGTTTCATCACGTCCACATTTTGGACAGATATGACCTTCGATCACACCACTATATCCACAACAAGGATCACGATCTACTGGATGGTTGATAGAACCATAACCAATACCACTGTCTTTCATACAACGAACGATTGCTTCAAATGCCTCTAAGTTATTTGTAGGATCGCCATCAACTTCTACATAAGAGATATGTCCACCATTTGTAAATTCATGGTAAGGCGCTTCTTTTTGAATCTTCTTGAATGCAGTAATATGATAATATACTGGAATATGGAAAGAGTTTGTATAGTAATCACGATCTGTAACGCCTGGGATAATACCATATACTTTCTTATCAATACGTGTAAATCTTCCTGATAAACCTTCTGCAGGAGTCGCAATCAATGAGAAGTTCAAGTGATATTTTTCAGTTGCTTCATCACATACTTCACGCATATGACGAACAATCTTCAGACCTAACTGCTGAGCACGTTCACTTTCTCCATGATGTTCTCCAATTAATGCTTTTAAACATTCCGCAAGACCGATGAAGCCAATTGTCAAAGTACCCTGTTTTACCATTTCCTCTAATGTATCTTCCCAGCCAAGGTTTTCACTACCAATCCATACGCCCTGACCCATCAAGAATGGGAAGTTTTTCACTTTTTTCTTCGCCTGAATCTGAAGACGTTCTATTAACTGCTGGATCACAATTTCCATCAATTCATCTAATTCATTAAAGAATCCTGCTTCATTAAATTCACCGTTTGTGATGATACCATGTTTGATACCAAGTCTTGGCAGGTTGATACTTGTAAAGGAGTTATTTCCTCTGCCTGTTGCGATTTCAGGACCATTGATATTTCCCATAACACGTGTTCTACATCCCATGTATGTTGTTTCTGTTTCAGGGTGTCCTGGTTTGTAATATTGCAAGTTAAATGGTGCATCCATAAAGCTGAAGTTAGGGAATAAACGTTTTGCTGATACACGCATTGCCAGTTTGAATAAATCGTAGTTAGGATCTTCTGGATTGTAGTTGATACCTTCTTTTACCTTAAAAATCAGAATTGGGAAAATAGGTGTTTCACCATGACCTAATCCAGCTTCTTGTGCAAGCATCAGGTTTTCTGATACCATACGGCCTTCACTGGATGTATCGGTACCAAAGTTAATACTTGAAAATGGCACCTGTGCCCCTGCACGTGAATGCATAGTATTTAAGTTATGTACAAATCCTTCCATTGCCTGATATGTCTTTTTCTTAGTGGCTTTTAAGGATTCTTTATATGTAAAGTTCACAACCAGTTCAACTTTTTCATCATCTAAATGATATTCATTTCTCAGCATTTCTCTGATTGCTTCAACAAACACTGGTTCCATATCAAGTTTTGCTGTTGTGTTCGTTTTTTCTTCAACCTTTGCGAATGCTTCATCCGCATTGTTGTCTAATGAAACAAACAATTCCAGTGCACGGTTGATATTACTGCGATATTCTTTGCGGAATGTTTTCGCAACACCCTTTGCCAAATAGAAATCAAATGCTGGAATACTCTGTCCACCATGCTGATCATTTTGATCACTTTGAATTGCAATTGCCGCAAGTGCTGCATAGCTTGCGATATCCTGTGGTTCTCTTAAATGACCATGTCCTGTAGAGAAACCTCCATTAAATAATTTCTCTAAATCAATCTGACAACAAGTCAATGTACCCATATTCATAAAGTCCATATCGTGAATATGTATATCCCCATTTTCATGTAGTCTTGCATGCATTGGGTTCATCAGCTGGCTCATACAGAATTCTTTTGATACCGCACTACCATACTGTAACATGGTACCCATTGCTGTATTACCATCGATATTAGCATTTTCACGTTTGATATCCGCATCATTGCTGTCTGCGAATGTAATTTCTTCAATGCTCTTCATCAAGCGGGTTTTCATGTTACGGATACGACTACGTTCTGCACGATATAAAATATATGCTTCACTGGTACGTGCATGTCCGTTTTCAATCAATACCTTTACAACCGCATCCTGCACTTCTTCAACGGTTGGAACATCCTTTTGATATGTATTATTTAAAAAGCCTACCACCTGCTGTGTCAATTCTTCTGCCGTCGCATAATCAGCCTTTACGCCTTCTTCATTAGCAACACTGTCCGCAGCTAGAAAAATAGCTCTTGTAATTTTTTCTGGTGAAAAATGAATCTCTCTGCCATCTCGTTTCTTAATCGTTGTGATCATTAAAACTTCCTCCTTTGTTTCGCTAGGCATTATTATAGCTTATTTTTTACTGTTTGGGGAATGTAAATGCTCTTACATTTATGAAATAAATTTTCTGTCACAAACCATACGAAATTAATACGCTTTCTTTCTTATTTTATCAGTATGTGTGATATAATTTTGACAAAGAGGGTTATTATGACGAAGTTAAGTATAGAGAAACAACAGATATCAAAAATAAAAGTAATTGTATGTGACCTGGATGGCACATTATTAAATCATAGAAAACAAATCACAGAGGCAACAGCACAATACTTGATTCAACTACAAGAAGCAGGTTATCGCTTGGTACTAGCCAGTGGCCGTTTTTATTATGAGTTGACTGGTTATATTGAACAATTAAAGATGAAAAAATTTGATGGTTATGCGATATGTGCGAATGGTTTAGAAATTCATCGTGTAAAAGATGATACCATGCAATCATTTGATTATTTATCTGAAACAGAAATACAGGATATTTTATCTTATACCAGAAATATGCATATCACAGCTTATGCAAATATTCATCAAATCTATCATGCCGTTTGTAATCCATGGCTGTATTATGCGACAAAAGCAGGCACGTTTTTATCAAAGCCTTTCTCTAAAAGCAATTTCTATCCTTTTCGTTTATTAAGAGAAACAGATTTTCAAAAACATCAGACGGAAACAAATTGGCCAGTTTTAGCGAAAATATGCTTTTTTTCTTCCCACCATAAACTTGAGCGTTTTAAACAGACGATACAACATGATTACCCTCACCAGTATAATTTCTATTATATCAACCGTTTTGCGATTGAAATTGTGAAATCCAATGTTGGAAAATGTTATGCTGTGGAACAATTATGCAAATCTTTATCATTAGATCTATCTAATGTCTTATTTTTTGGTGACAGTGGAAATGATGAAGAGCTGTTAGCTAGTGCTGGTATTGGGATTACGATGAAAAACGGGTTCTATCAAACGAAAAGAAAAGCACGCATCCTATCATATAAAACAAATCAACAGGAAGGCGTGCTGGATATGTTGAAAAGATTAAAATTATTGTATAAAAGTAAATAACAATATAAAATCCTCACCATTTTATAATATAATAATTTATAACAAAACAAAAGAATAATAATTGCTATTAACATTTTATTTTGTAGCTTTATCATCATCCATTTCTTTTTTTATCTTTTTATATAATATTTCTTCAACTTTATCACAATCTTTACAAAACACTTTGCTTTTTTCTCCATGTGCATCAATCAAAACATAACCATACTTAGTAACTGATGTTACTCCTTTTATATCACTAATTTTTATAATTTTATTACTTATGTATGATTTTGAAAGCATAGCCATAAGATAT
This sequence comes from Absiella sp. AM29-15, assembly GCF_003434225.1. Lineage (NCBI taxonomy): Bacteria > Bacillati > Bacillota > Erysipelotrichia > Erysipelotrichales > Erysipelotrichaceae > Amedibacterium > Absiella sp. AM29-15. The sequence continues at coordinate 101,846 of NZ_QVFL01000007.1, read as the reverse complement.
GTAGTAGTTTTAATATCTATATAATCCTCAAATATTTTGATTTCACATTTACGCAAATGATTCGTCATTATAAACAGTAAACATGAAAGCACTAAAAAGAAAATCATCATATATAATAATCCTTCTCTTTCAGAAGATGTTAAAGCATACCCAACTCTGCCAAATAAGTTAGTCCTCTTTGTATTTCTTAATATACCAAGAAAAATCACTAAAACTACACTCATAATAGAACTAAATCGATACCTTAGTTTAACACTATTGTTTAACCCTTTGCTTTTGAATAAAACTTTTTCTTCCATAACTCCTCCAAATAAGTTTTTTAGTTGTATCTATACTAAAATCATTTACAGTTCTTTTTTTATTTTATCTCTAATCATTGTTTCTATTTCTTTGCCTGATTTACAAAAAACTATATTTTTTTCTTGCATTGTTTCAATTATTATATATCCCCAATTTTCAACACTAGTAATTCCATTTATCTCATCAAATTTTATAATTTTATTTCGAACTGTTTCTGATCTAGAAATAGCAGCTTCTAAAAATGTAATAGTTTTTACTTCTATATAATCTTCATAAATTTTTACTTCACATTTTTTGATTGTTCTTGTAATTTTTATTATAAACGCAGCCAAAAGAAACAAAATCAAAAAAAGCAAACCAGCTTGATTATCCTTTAGATCAAGTACATGAATATGAGTAAAATATAATATTAAAAAACTGATAAGTGCCAGAATGATGGCCACATAATAATATCTACTTTCTACAATTTTACTCAATCCCTTGCTTTCAAACAAAACTTTTTCATTCATAATTTTTATAATTCTCCCTTTCTTTTTTGTTTTTTGCATCACCATATAATATTATATTTTCCAATAAAACATCCCCTCCTATTATCATACATAATTACAGTCTTTTTAACGACTATAGTCAATATCAAAACTATATTGTAGCATTTAGGAGTCCAATAAATAACGAAAGTTTGGTGATAAGATTGATAGTTTATTCTCCATTTTGGGATACCTTAAAAAAATCGAATGAATCAACTTATACTTTGATTAATCATCATCATATTTCTAGTTCCACATTAGATAAACTTAGAAAAAATAAACCTCTAAATACAACTACAATTAATGATTTATGCCGTATTTTAAACTGTCAGATTCAGGATATAGCAAAATATCTACCTAATGAAGAAGATCAATTTCTATAGAAAACATATAAGATATAAAGTCCAATTATAAACGCAGGATTTGTAAAACATTTTTATTATTTTTACGTTTTATTGTATTTGATTACAATAAATATAGATATTTTATTAATTAATTTGTTAAGACTTTTCTTCTTCTCCGCCTATTTGGGGAGTTTTTTTCTAAAACCATATATAATACTGCTGGCAAGTTAAAATGAAAAAGAAACACAAAATTTGCGTTTCTTTTTCACCATTTACATTATCCCCATTTTTTCTGTTTCTAATTTTTGTAATTCCACTAACATTTTTGCATGTTCTTCCATATCATGTTTAGCAATATAATTAAAGCATTCAATTCTGTGTTCATCGAGAATAATCATAGGGGAGTTGGTCTAGTTTTATTAAATTTATTAAGATCATACCTGTACGATCGTTCCATAATATAGAATATGTGAAAGTATTACGCCAATAAAACAAACATTCCTTTTATGAGATACTAAATTACTTTTTCAGAAAATATCTCTATCTTATCCTAAAAAAGTATAAAAGACTAATTTTTTTCACCTTATGATTCCTTTTTTACTTTTTCATACACCTTTATCGCATCCAATATATGATAAGGTTCTGTTTCCGCATCGCCATCTGCACCTGCGGTAATTAATAAATATTGTGTTCCATTGACACTTCCCTGCGAAGCAAGACACAATCCTGCATCTGGTGTATAGCCAGTCTTTCCACCCAGCAAGAAATCTGAATATAAATTATGAACTTCCATTGTCTGCCACATGGTACCATACATCGTGAATCCTGTTGGATTAACATGATCTCCTTCCACAACATAAGTTTTTGTATGAAATATTTCCGCAAAGGCATCATTTTTTAAAGCCTCACGTAATAATAATTGAAGATCATATACACTACTGTAATGCTGATCATCATCTAAACCAGTACAATTAGTAAAGTGGGTATCATGCATACCTAACTGTTTTGCGGTTTCATTCATGCGTTTCACAAATGCCTCTTCACTACCATCGATTGTTTGAGCTAATGTGATACAGGCATCTGCTCCACTTGGTAATAATGCGCCATATAATAAATCCTTGATTCGCACATTTTCATTTGGTTGAAACCCAGCTACTGATGCATTTTCAGCCTCTAATTTAGGAAATATATCTGCTGGAACCTGAACTATCTTATTTTCATCTGTGATGGATTGTAATGCGAGATACACAGTCATTATTTTTGTCAGAGAAGCTGGATGTATCCGTTTTTTTGCCTGTTTTGTATATAACACCCTACCACTATCCTGTTCCACAAGAATCGCATATCTGCTGTTTACATCTATGTTTAATTCATCATTTTCTAGCTGCTTATTTTCTTCAGGCTTCTTTTGAAACAGTTTTTGTCCTATCCTGTCGATATCCTTTGCACTTACCACATAAAAGCCTAAACATGCCAGTAGGAAACAAAATGTTAAAATTTTTATATATTTCATAAATAAAAACTCCTTCCTGATGATATTAAACCACCATTAAGGAGTTCTAGTTTAAATGCTTGCTTAGTACTTTCTTAGGATTTACTTAACTGGTTCTGTATACGTATAAAAAAGAAATACAAACTTAATATAAGTTTATCTTCCAGTCATTTTCTGTATCATAATAAAATTCACTTAATTCATCATCTTCAAAGACTTTTAATAATTCGTCAAAATCTTCAGATAATGGATAATTCAATAACTCTGAGCGTTTCACCCAAAACACATGCCCTTCTGATGAATCACATAGCTCTCCAGAGAACTCATTGGTTTTATATAGAAACACGATATATCGTTCATCTTCCTTGGTCTGAAACTGTTTCACACCACATAATTTTGGGTGTTTAATATCCAGGCCAGTTTCTTCTTTTACTTCACGTACAACAGCATCATGAAATGACTCTAAATATTCTACATGCCCGCCTGGAAACGTGATTCCCGGCCAGTCTTTTTTAATTCGTTCTTGTACAAGTACATTTCCAGCATTATCATAAACCATGCAAAGATTGGTAATGCGTGCTTTTTCACTTCTCATATTGTATCTATCTCCTTTATTATGTTTTTTCAAATCAAAAGTTTTATGATTTTTATTATAATCCTTTTTTTATATATTTGCGACTAAAATAACACAAAAAAAGGTACGTATTAAGCGCACCTAAATCTTCATTGGTAATGTCACGATAAACACTGTTTCTTTCATACTACTTTCTGCACGGATGGTTCCATCATGGGCTTCAACGATCTCTTTTGCGATAGCTAGACCTAATCCAGCACCACCAGAATTTGTAGAGCGAGCCTTATCTAATCGATAGAATTTCTCAAATATCATATCCAGTTTCTGTTTAGGAATTTCATCTCCCTGGTTATGGAAATACAACGTCAATGTATGTTCATCCTGATGACACTCTATAAATATCTTAGTTTCTTCATAACTATACGATATCGCATTTTTCAAGATGTTATTGAATGCTCTTGCCAGTTTGTCACCATCGCCATAATAAACAAGATCCTCTGGCATATCCAATATGATCTCTTTATGCTGTTTCAACATGATTGGATAGAACTGTTCTCGTAATTGTTCAAATAAGAATCGCATTTGGATCTTTCCACGAGAAATCACAATATCATGAAGATTGAATCTTGTGATATCAAAAAATTCATCAATTAAAGATTCCAATCGATTTGCCTTATCAAGGGCAATCTGAATATATGCATCATTTTGTTCTTTGGGGATATCTTTTACATCGTGAAGCAGGCTGAGATATCCAATCACTGAAGCAAGTGGTGTTTTCATATCGTGTGCAAGATATGAAATCAAATCATTTTTTTGCTGGGTCTGTTTTTCAATTGTTTGAATCTGCATATCTTCTTTATTGCGTATCTGCATTAATAAAGAGTCAATTGGCGCAAGTTCTTCTGACATTTGTAAATATTCTTTGCCATCCCGAAAGGCGGTTAGTTCCATTTCTAATTGATGGATAAGGTCTGCTTTATCACTCTTTGATTTCTTATCAGCGTTATATTTAATCAAATAAACACATCCTGCTGTCAATAATGCTGTAAGTATCAATGTATAAAATTTTATGTTTTCCCAATCAGGCTTACTGACCTGATGCAAGATTCCCTGTGCATCGGTGTACTCATATACATCTGTGAAATTGTTTGCGATATAATCAAGGACAAAGCCATTAGATAATTTATCTAATAAATACCATACAATGACAACAACAAATAAACTAATTACGATTTGTTTTCTATATTTTATCATTTTTAATCACCAATTTTATAGCCAACACCCCAAACATTTTTGATATATTTAGGATGCTCGGCATCATCTTTCATTTTGTCACGAATATGACGAATATGAACCATCAACGTATTATTGCTGGATGTTAGATATTCTTCTTTCCAGATAGCTTCATATAATTCTTTTGCGCTAACAACTTTTCCCTGATGGGAAGTTAAATACCATAATAAAGAAAATTCAATCGGTGTTAGATTTACTTTTTGTTCATTTACCTTACATATATGATGTTCTAAATCAAGATATAATCCTGAATAAGTCACTTCATTAATATCTTTTTTACTGGTATTGTATCGAATATATCTTCGCAGCTGTGCTTTCACACGTGCCACTAATTCCAGCGGCTGAAATGGTTTTGTGACATAATCATCCGCACCAATCATCAGACCATTAATTTTATCAATATCGGCTTCTTTTGCGGTCAACATAATGATTGGATATGTATATGTTTCTCTGATATTCTTACATATCGTAAACCCGTCGATATCTGGCAACATAACATCCAGTATCGCTAAATCATACTTTTGTTTTTTGATTGCTTCCATGGCACTTTTGCCATCATAAAAAACATCTATTTCATATCCTTCATTTGATAAATAGATGGTTACTAAATTTGCGATTTCTTTTTCATCATCAACAATTAATATTTTCATTTTGCATCCCTCGTTAGCTATATTATATCAAACATAGGGAATAGATTTACTTAATATTGACTTAAATATTCATTATGTCCTCCTTTTTGAATAAAATATCTAATGCATATTATCTAATTATTTTCTTTACGAAACTAGTTATCATATGAAGAAAACAAATGAAAAGTACAAAAAATATAATGCCCATAAGAAAATTGATGATAGTTTTCTGATTCCAAAGTGATACTATTTTTTCCATTCTACTCCTTTCTAATCACCGATATTCATAAAGTTCAAAAACATCTTTACATATATATAGTTGAATTCAGAAGCTATTTTCACCCCTTATAGAGAATTTATTTTATTTAAACACAAAAAAAGCGACTTCTCATAAGTTAGAGAAATCGCATTTCATATATTTCTTATCCTTCTAATCCACCAGCAGCACTACTCATACCATAAATCAAAGACATGATATCTGTTTCTTCATAGCCTTTAAAATCAGGGAAATTTATTTCTTTATTCTGATTGATATCTGAGAAACTTATATTCAATTTAATATTCATATCTATAGATTCTTTCTTTCCATCTACATCCGCAGATACTGTCATAACAAAATCAATGACTGCATCTTCGATAAAATCATCTTTTACGGTAACTTCAGCTGTTGCGGACTTTATGTTCATTGTCATATCATAGCCTGCTGCTTCACTTTGTTTCTTTACTTCATCTGCCATTGCCGCATCTAGTTTTTCTTTATTCAAAACCAGTTTTACCTTGTTGCCATCTAAGGAGGCTTTATCAAGGAATGGTTTGATATCTTCTTTCTTAAATCCTTCACTCTTTGTTTCTGCTGGTTCTGATTGTTTTGCCTGATCAAGCAAGTCACTTACATCAATCTTCATTTTATTCAAATCCATAAGATTGATATATGCTGTATCATCTTTATAATATACATTGATAAGTTCCTCTGCTTTTTCACCATCTTCTTTTACATCCATCAATAATGAAAAATTTAATTTATTATCTTTCTCAAGATATCCGCCTTTGAATGCAATAGATGCATTACTATCTGGAATTTTCACATCCATTGATGCATTGTATGAAGCACTTTCCATTTTTTCAAAATGATTCATACCAGTTTCCAACAATGTTAAAGCATCATCATCAATCTTACTGCTGCTGCATGCTGCCATTGAAAATAATAAACCTGCGCTTAATAAAAGTGTCGTTAGTTTTTTCATGTTCATATTCCTCCATTTTATCCCTACATCTTTACTATATCATAAGAATAAGCATTTCGTTCCACTTTTCATCAAAATGTTCTAAATTTTATAAAACTGCTAAAGAAAAAGCCATCCGTAGATGACCTAATCTTTATAAATTGGTAATGAGAACCAGAAAACTGTACCCTCATGTAACTTACTGCTTACACCATATTCTGCTTCATGAAGTTCTAAAATAGCTTTTACGATACTCAAGCCAAGACCACTGCCTACTTTAGAGCGAACATGTGTTTTATCTACCTTATAATAACGTTCCCAGATATATGGCAGCTGTTCCTCTTCAATTCCTTCTCCATGATCAATAAATTCTATACGAACATGTTGGTCTTTACAAATCTGTTTGACAATGACTTTATGATCCTTACCACAGTAATTGATTGCATTATTGATAAGATTATAAATGACCTGTCCAAGTTTTACGATATCACCATTCACATCAACATCTGCATCATGTTCAAAAAGTATGTCTACTTCCTGATTTGTCAACAACCTATCATAACGTAAAATGATTCGTTCTATTTCCTGGGTAATATTGAAAGGCATGCGGTTGATATGCATGGCGCCTGCTTGAAGCTTTGATAAGTCTAGCATATCATTAACAAGTGCAGTTAATCGCTTGGTTTCATCAATGATAATCTGTACATTTTCTGGTGTATTCTCTCCAGGAATATCTCTCATAACTTCTCCATATCCTGCAATCATTGTCAGTGGTGTTCGTAAATCATGACTGGTATTTGCGATTAATTCTTTTCTTAAATTATCTACCTTGCTAAGTTCATTTGCCGCATAGTTCAACGTATCACTTAATTCTTCAACTTCTAAATAACCTTTTCCTTTAAATCCCACATCATACTTTCCTGTCGCAAGTACTTTTGCTCGTTCATTGATATGAATAATTGGTGTTGCGATTTTCTTGGATAAGTATAATGCTAAACCTATGGCAACCAAAATTAATATAATCGCAATCATGATAAATTGTGCCTTGATTGTATCAATAGTAGCATTAACAGGAGTAAGCTGGGCATCTATGATAACGGTTTTTAAGGTTTTATTTTTAGATGGCAGTACACTAATATATGTCATATTATTAAAAACCCGGCTTTGAATAATCAATGGTTTTTTATTGATACCATTTTGCAGGACAGGATTCCATAACAAGACATCTTCTGCTTTCCATCCTCGATCTTGGTTTGTATGATTCACCATCTGAGATGCCATTTCCCCTGTACGCACAACATCCTCTTGAAGTGCAATGATATAATCAGCACTTTGTTGAATGTTTTTGATACGACATCGCAGATCTTCCTGACTCTGTGGATATACTTGATTTAATTTACCAATTTCATTTTCGTTATTTTCATATATTTCAATACAAAAATCATTTTCTTTTGCGATTGTCTGGATTTTATCTGTATCCTTATCTGAAGTGATGATTTCATTAATTTGACTAGCAGCTTTTTTAACTGCATTACTTTTGATAGACATATAAAAATTTTCTAAAAAGAACACCTGAAACAGCCATAGTACGACAATAACAATCGCAATGAAAAACACCAAGGATGCAAATATTTTCCATTTTATAGAAACAGGCTTTTTCATACTATTTTGCTTTTTCAAAACGATAACCTACCCCACGAAGTGTAATAATCCACTTACTATATTCTTGAAGGCTTTTCCTTAAAAGTTTAATATGGGTATCCAGGGTACGATCATCCCCATAGAAATCATATCCCCATACATCGTGTATCAGCTGTTCCCTTGTAAGGGCAATTCCCTCATTGCGTACCAGATAAAATAATAATTCATATTCTTTAGGAGATAAATCAATTTCTTTTTGGTGGATAAAAACCTTTCTACCTGTAAAGTCTATCTTCAATCCTGCCTGTTCATATACTTCTCTATTTGTATTTTGATCTTTATGATAACGATTTAAAATTGCGGATACACGCATCATCAGCTCTTTTGGAGAAAATGGTTTTACCACATAATCATCGATGCCAAGTTCAAAGCCATGGATACGATCATATTCTTCTCCACGTGCTGATAACATGATCACAGGTATGTCTGTAATTTTTCTGATTTCTTTGCAAGCAGAAAAACCATCCAGATTTGGCATCATGATATCCATGATAATTAAATCATATGTATGATTCTGACAGATACGAATCGCTTCCATTCCATCGCCTGCTTCATCTACTTCATGTCCCTCAAATTCTCCATATTTACGAATAATAGAACGGATACGTTCTTCATCATCCACAACCAAAAGTTTACTCATCCAAATCACCTCATTTTTATTATACATGGTTTCCAATCTTTCTGTGTGAGCGATTTGTGAACATTTAAGGGAAATACCAATATGTTAGCTCTTTACTTACCACCAAACCTGCTTTTTCCTGAAGCTTGATACTTGCGATATTATCTTTCACAATTTCCCCATAAGGTATTCTTCCTCTATTCATCTGCATTCCTACTATCTGATGGATAAGCGCAATCGCTAGTCCCTGACGACGATATTCTGGCTTTATTTCCAAGATTCCCATAGAACTTTTTTCATGAACCCCCATAAATCCACAAAGGATATCATCTTGAAAAACACCAGCCATTCCATCTTCTAAACATGGGCGCAGATATGCTTCATCGTTACAATCTTCCATGGAATATAAAGACATTACTTCTGGTAAATAGTGTTCATCAAGTAAACGCATGGTATAGCCTTCAGGCAATATCACAACTGGCTTCTCTTTTCCAATATACATTGTATGGTAGCATTCTAAGGTACACGCTATATGAAAACGTTCTTTTATATATTGATCTGTATACATATCATGTGCCACAATCATAGAAAAACTTTCAGGCATCGCTTCCACCATACGTTTAGCACTTTTCTTGTTGTCGCTTGCACAATATAACATCTGATTATACGTATCCTGAATACATAATGCGTGTTCATCTTCATAGTATATTGGCTGATTTCTCCTTTTACATTCCAACATATCTGCATATAAAACGATATTCTTTTTTAAATCCATAGAAACACCTTCTTTTAGATAAGGATATAAGAAAATGAGTATTCTTGCAAGGCTGTTTTCTTAGAAATGATATTTGAGAAAGTATAATAATTCAGTGGCAGCCCATAACTAGTAAACTCATTCGCAATATAATTTTCAGTTAATGCTCCATAAACATCTTGTTGTTTTGAACTAAAAAAACGTGAAATTCCCACGTATTTTTATGTTTCTAAATTTTCATATGAAAAAGCAGGACATCTATAACATCCTGCTTCCTGTTTCTTAACTTAGTTCGTGATATTCTTTGTAAACATCATTACGTGATAATCCACGTTCTTTGGCTACTCTTTTGATTGCTTCATTCGTTGTTAATCCACCATCGATATATTGCTTGATCTGTTCATGTACCAAAGGTACTGCAGCATCTTCTCTATCATCTTTGATATCCTGACTGCCTTCTACGACAATCACCATTTCGCCTTTTAAATCATCCACAATTTCTAAAACTTCTTCAATAGTGCCACGAATAAATTCTTCATGTTTCTTTGTTAGTTCTCTTGCAAGACATATTTGGCGATCACCAAATACCTCTAACATGGTTCTCAGACATTTTTCAATACGGTGTGGTGCTTCATAAAATACCATTGTATACGGAAAATATTTTAAATCACAAAGTTCTGAAGTTCTACCTTTTTCTGATGATTGAAGAAAACCGTAAAACATAAAATGCTGTGTATTTAAACCAGAGCCAACAAGTGCATCCAGCATAGCATTGCAGCCGGAAACTGGCACGACATTAAATCCCGCATCCATAATTTTCTTTGCGGCTACTCCACCTGGATCAGATATCAAAGGATATCCTGCATCACTTACCAAAGCAATATCATTACCTTTTTCCAATAAATCCAGTAATCCATTTGTACTTTGTGTTTCATTATGTTGATGATGAGAAATCAAACGTGTTTTGATATGGAAATGTGATAATAGTTTCAATGTATTTCTAGTATCTTCTGCCGCAATCACATCTACATTCTCTAAGATTTCAACAGCTCTTGGTGTCATTTCATCTAAATTACCAATGGGCGTTGCGACAACATATAACGTTGGTCTGTCATTATCAAAACTTTTTTGGCGTATCATACCAATCACCTACCGATCTTTGAAATCAATATCTGGCCATAATTCTTTAAATGTTAAGAATTGTACATCTTCTTTATTTTCAATCTTTACCTGTTGAAGTAATACATTCATACTGGTAATTCGATAGCGGCTGCCTTTATATTCTATCTGTGAATTTAATTTAGGAAGCCCTTCTCGTAGCTTTTTGTATTGGTCATCTTCAAATTTTAAACAACACATCAATTTGCCACACTGACCGCTTAGTTTTTGAATATTTAATGCCAACAACTGGTTTTTTGCCATATTGATGGATACTACATCAAAATCATTTAAGAATCTTGAACAACATGTTTCCATTCCACAGCTGCCTAATCCACCAACGATTTTTGATTTGTTTCTAGGTCCAATCTGGCGTAGCTCAATACGACATTTAAAGATTGCGGCTAATTCCTTTAATAGCTCACGGAAATCTACACGTTCATCTGCGACATATACAAAGATGATTTTACTACAATCTAATGTATATTCAGCCTCAATCAGATTCATATCTAAACCTAATTTATGAATACATTCATTACATGTAACCAAAGCCTTTTTAGCTTTTTCAACATTTACTTCCGCATTCTTTAAATCTTTTGGAGTTGCTTTTCGGATAATTGGTTTGATTTCCATTCCATTCGGTATGAATGCTTCGCTTTCTTTAACAATCTTACCAAGCTCTAAACCACGAACGGTTTCCACAACAACATCATCACCTACATGAAAGTCGTTTTGATCACTTCCAAAGGAATATACCTTTTTACTTTCTTTGAATGATACAAAAGCTAGATACTTATAGGTTCTTGATGGTTTTTGTTCATCTTTTTTATGATTGATATCATTTTTATGTAATTTATCATCACGATAATTTCTGTCATCTTTATGAAACTTATCTTCAGTCTTAAATGACTTGTTTTCTTGTTTGACAGCATCATTTTTATGCTCATTTTTTACATTCTGCATATCAGCTCACCTCTTTCATTTGATAAATCATATCATCAATTAACAGCTGCAGATTAATGGATGTCCGAAGTAGTTTATCTCTTGTGTCCATTAACACCTGCATGATTGCGATATCATTGATATGTTTATCTATCATTCGCTTCATATGTTCTTGATACCATGGATCTGGTACCTGTTTATGCTTCATACAATCCTTAAAGAATAAAGACAGCATATCTAGAACGTATCCAAAAGATACTTTTCCATACTTTTTCTGTTTTGCAGGAAATCCTTCTACCTGTAAGAATAACAATGCACCATATGGATCTATCAGATATTGATCAATTACACCTTTAAATACATATAAAGCATGTTGATAATCTTCACTCTCATATGCTTCCATAATCGCATCTTTATTTCTTATCATATGACTTAATAAATATGCATCTAATTCCCCCATATCCTTTTTCACTGCTTCATAGCATTGTTCACTGCTCAAAGGAATGAATGGAATATTCTGGCATCGGGAGATGATGGTTGGAAGAACACGTTCCAATTGTTCGACTATCAAAACTGCAATCATATCATTGCTTGGCTCCTCAAGAAATTTCAATAAGGAGTTTAATGCATCAGGTGTTGCATTTTCAGCATGATCCAGAATATAGATTTTTTTACCTTTTTCTTCCAGACCAGTTTTATTAAATGCTTCCTGCAGCTTGATAATATCATCCTTTTTAATTGATGTCGTTGTGCCATCTATATAAATCATATCTGCATATTCATTATGCAAAACTCTTTGACAGGTATCACAGGTTTCACAAGCAAATCCTTTTTCATCACAGACAAGACTTTGTGCTAGAAGGTAAGCTGTCTGTTTTTTAGGCGTACCACTTGGCCCAGAAAACATGTAGGCATGTGCCAGTTTATCATTTTCTAAAGCATTTTTTAATGTATGGTAAACAACTGGCTGCTGTTGTTCTAGCTGTTCTTTAAACATAAGGTGTTATGATCTCCAATAATGTGGTTATGGTTTGTGTCAGTACATCATCCATTTCTTTATTTGCATCTACTATATGCATACGATCCGCATATTTTTCTTTGATCGTCGCATATCCTTTCGCAACCATTTCATGAAATGCCATGCCTTCTGCATCTAAGCGATCCATATTTCCTCGATTTGCAACACGCGCCAAGCCTGTTTCTAAATCAACATCTAAAAAGATTGTGGCGTCTGGCATATGACCTTCAATCGCAAATTCATTGATTTGCATAACTTCATCTACACCAATCCCTCGAGCAATTCCCTGATAAACCAGTGAACTGTCCACAAATCGATCACATAGTACGATTTTCTTTTCATCAAGGGCAGGCAATACTTTTTCTACCAAATGCTGTCGTCTGCTTGCGGCATATAATAATGCCTCACAACGTGCATCCATTGCGGTATTCTTAGGATCAAGTATTACTTTGCGTATCTGTTCTGCGATATCAATTCCACCAGGTTCTCTTGTATATATCACAGGATAACCGGCTTCTTTTAATTTTTCGTATGCCATTTGAGAAATTGTTGTTTTCCCACTACCATCATTTCCTTCAAATGTTATAAAAAGACCTTTTTGCATGTCTAACACTCCTAACTCACTTTTATATTATAGCATAAAACCACACTGATTTATGAAGTAGATTTTAAGAGATGAGTTTTTGTGATATTCTGATACAATCTAACGTATTTCTTCCCTTTTGATATCTTAGTTAGTTTGATATTGGAGATGGTTTAGCGCGTTTTGAATATCATCCCAGCACTCCTGCATAGCTGCATCAGCATCTTTCACAAATTCGTTTTCGCCATAGAAGGTCAGGTAACAATATTTTTCAAATCCACTAAGGCCATCAAATCCTTTTTTACGGATTTCTTTATCTAATTCCACCTTATCCATAGAAAATAATTCTATTTTTTCTTTTGTGCCGACTTTGTTTACTTTAACTGAAATACGATTATCGTTCATACCAGCTGGGGCATCTTCTACTGTTTTAATAACCTGTGCTTTTAAATGAATATCTTTAAATTCCTCTCTTTCCTCTAGCTGTTGTGGTGATGTTAAAATTTCATTTACCATTTGATAAAATGCTTTCTGTTTTGGATCTGTGTCATTTTCTTCACTATATGCTTTTAGAAACTCAGCTTTTTCTTCATCATTCATCATCTCATATTGTCTTTTCATAACACTAAATGCTGCATAACGTTCAGCGGTTTCTTCATTTTGCTTATCTACTGGCATTTCTAATTTCACGAATGCTTCTGAATCATTTACGCCACAACTACGCCCTTTCATAAAATCTGAAATTTTTCTATTGACTTCATCTGTTCTCTTCACTGCTTCTACACTTTTTAAAACTAAATGTTCCAACTTTCTGATATCTGCATTTTTCTCAAGTTTATGTAACAGCTTCTCAAAGGATGTTAAATTATTGTATCCTATTGCTTTTTCCTTTTTTACTAATTCCTCTGATGTAATTTGCATAATGGTTTCAATATCGCTCAAACTAAAGTTTTCATCATATGTTCTCACTTCGCCTTGTAAAGCACCTATTCCCGTTTTTTGTACATTTCCATTTATTATAGGGTATTCTTTAATATATCTGACACTATATAAACGATCATTTTTATATGTTTCTTTCAACTTTGCCTTTTCTTCTTCAAAAACGCCTTCAAAGCGTTTGATTGCGTCCTCTTTTTCCTTTTGATCAACATATGCTTTCCCTTTAAAAATTAAATTACAACTACTTTTCACAAAAACATCTTTCACTGTCGTATTTTCAAACATGGTATCATTATTTGAAAACATACCACATTTACAAATGGTCAAGAATGTAGGTTGCGCCATCATTAAATTTACCTCATTTTTACTTTTTTCAGTTTCATAGTCTGCGCCTATGACAACAATCTCCTTACCATCATATAGAATATCCGCATTTTCTTTTCTTTCCATTTTCATCTTCTTTGTTTTTTTCATACAAATCCTCATCTTTCTACACGGTCTGACACCGTATACTATCTATATACGTAATTTAGGTATGAAAATCCTAAAAAAGTTATCAAGGAATTCGTTTTTTGGAAATAGTAAGAAAAAACAGATGATTTTAATTGTTTTCTAACTGAATTTCCATTTTTATATAATTATCACAAAACAAAAAAATGGCATTTACTTTTGTAAACACCATTTCCAATGATTATTCCTGATTTTTGTTTTTTTCAATTACAGTTGGGTGATATCCATGAGGTATGCTGCTATTTGAAAAAGGTATTAAAAGAGAGTTTGTTTTTGGTGTCTTGAAAACAAGACTAATTTTGCATAGAAATCTTCCATAGCATATCTACTATCAATGCTTGTGACTGCAGTGATTTCTTTATCTATTTCTGTGACATTTAATTCTTTATCTAATATAAAGGCATTTCTTTTGGCATAGGTTGCGCTATGTTTGTTAATTAAGACCGATATTGACGTTGTATCTCCCATATTCCAACTTTCGCCATTTGTCCAAGGACGATTAATGTTATAGTTAAAATCATTTAACTGATTGAATAGATATTCCCCAATCTCATGATATGGCTTTACTCTTAATTCTAATTCAGCTATTGATACCTGCATCATTGTATATGTTTCATAAGGTATATGCAAAATTTTAGAACATCTTTCCATTACAACATTTACAGCTTTATAGTCATTCCTGGCGTTAGCTTCATATCCTTTATCGTCAGATACATTTAATCTTCCACCAACCCATACAATTGAAATTTTATCTGCTATAGAAGGCTCATGTAATACAGCTACTGCAATATTTGTTAGAGCCCCCATACATGCAATATATAATTCACCTTCTGCTTTTTTAGCTTCTTCAATAATAAACTTTGAGCCTTCTGAAACTTCGTAATGTTCTAAAGAATCTAGAGCTTCTACATTACCTTTGTATACAGGAGTAGAAAAGTTCATTAAAGAAACCAGTTTTTTACACTCTTCATAGCTTTCTATCATACTTGTAAGAGTACGTCTTTTTGAGAACTGTGTTCCAATAATTCCCTTCACGTTTAATTTTGGACTTAGTAAAGCGTGGACAATTGCATATTGGTCATCAGCTTCATTTTTTGCATCGCTATCAATAATGATATTTATTTTTTTATCTTCTGGTACTTTAAAACTATACATCCTATTTCCCTGCACTTTCTAGTAATTGTTCTTGTTCATAAGTTTCTTTATCTAAACGTTTAAACCATGGATACCATAATAAAGGTCCAATTATAAATTGTAATATTAAATGTAATACGATAATTGAAACGCTTCCTTGAAATGCAGCGTATAACCCAATTGGCATACCAAATACTGGTGCAACACCACTGAAAACACTAACAATACCTAACTTAATGCAGATATAAGATATCAATAAACATATTGAGTTATTTGTAATTAGAGGAATTGCTAGTTTAAAATTTAATACTAATGGTGTACCAAATACTACTGGTTCACCTATACCAAATAAAATAGGCACTAATCCAATTTTACCAACTTCACGATATTGTTTACTTTTTGCTCTTAACATTAATAACACTAGTCCTAAAGATGTTCCTCCCCAAGTAATAATACTAAAGAAAGCATAACCTGTGATATTAGGTAATGGGTTACCAGCAGCAAGTGCAGTTAAGTTTTCCGCATCCATTGCCATCCATAAAGCTTGAACAACTGGCATGGTAACATTCGTTCCATGGATGCCAAAGAACCATAATAATTGGCAAATTAATGATATAACAATCATTGCAGTAATATTTCCACCAATTCCTTGTAATGGTCCTTGAATAATGGAATAAATAAATTGATTCATACTACCATAAGATGTTATACTAAACAACCAATTAATCATGATAAATAAAATTGCAATTAAAATAGTAGGAACTAATGATGCAAAAATATTTGATACCATCGGTGGTACACTTGCAGGCATCTTTATTGTTAAATTTCTGCGTTTAATCTCTAAGTATAATCTTGCTGATACTAAACCAACAATCATTGCAGAAAATACACCTTGAGCGCCTAACCAAGTTGCTGGAATCGCTGTAACACCATCCGTGGTTGTATCAAGCGGTGTAATAATTAAGAAGCATAATAACGAAATAATACTTGCAGATATACCATCTTCTTCAGGTTCTAATCTTTTTACTAATTGATATGATATTAACACAACTACATATAGTGACATAGCACCAATCGTTATATTATTTATTTTTAGAAACATTGGTGAATAAGCAGCTAAGAATGATAAAGCAGACACTGTAGATGGAAGTACTGCTAATAATACAGCTATTGATCCAACAAATATAACACCTAGCGTACCCATCATAGCACTTGAAATAACTTGTAAATATGCACTACTACCTAAACGATCAAAAAATGGTTGGGATTTTTCAAAAAAACCTATTAATTTATTCTTCATTTTCATTTTCCTCTCTCACTATCATTTTTTATAACTTTCACTCACATTCTCGGCCTTGAAATATATAGGGTTATTTGTTACAATTCATATTATAAAGGCCATTATTCCATTTAAAAATACTAAAAATTTATTAAGAGACTATCAAAATTTAATATTTCAAAGGAGATTATATGAATTATCAAGAATTGGAAGCATATTTGTATAGCAATCATACTGTTTCAACAGTAGATGAAAATACTGTTTTTCAACATTTCATTTTAAATCATGATATAGTTCCTTACAATAATGAATATCTAACTATTCTAGGTTCTGATAGAGATTTTCATGGAGTAAATCATATTATAAGTGTCCATGAAAGAAATTGTCCTAAGATACCAATGCATATTTATCATTATATAAAAATCAATTATGTATATCATGGTAACATCACTATTCAATTGGAGGATAAAAAAATTGCTTTAAATAAAGGCGATCTTATTATCATAGACAAACATGTTCCTCACGAAATTTTACCAACATCAATGGATGACATTTTAATAAATATCATTTTAAAAGTAGAATTCTTTTCGGAATCATTTATAAATAATCTTCCTGAAGAATCCATTCTATCTAAATTCTTAAAACAATTATTAGGAAAAAAAGGTATTCATACACATTATCTTATTTGTAATACTAAAAACAATCAATTGGTGCATCAATGTGTACAAAATATCCTATGTGAACATTTAGATACTCAAATATGCTCTAGTGAATTAATAGATAGATATATCTCAATTTTGATTACGCATCTGATAAGATGTTTTGGTTTTGACACCAACTATCATAGTCAAAAGAAAAACGAAGAATTACTACAGTCAATTTTGAATTACATAAAGAACAATTATGTACGAGGTAATTTAAATGATATGTGTAACCATCTAGGATATACGTCAGTTTATATATGCAATTTCATTAAACAACAAACAGGAGAAACTTTTAAAAAACTTGTCTTTGAAGAAAGACTAAAAAAGAGCACAATATTTTTATTAAATACTAATTATCCTGTTTATGAAATATCAGAACTTGTAGGATTTAACAACCTTACAAGCTTTTATAAGCAATTTCAAAAAAGATATCATTGTACCCCAAATGAATTTAGATCAAATATAGATGCTAGTTCGATCAAAAGTAATTAGATTTTTTACTATTAGCAGTCAACAACCTGTATACTCATTTTTAATTTCATTTATAATCATAAGCTATAGTCTATCATTTATAATATAAATAAAGAAAAATGGCATTCACTTTCATAAACACCATTTCCAATGATTATTTCTGATTTTTGATTTTTTCAATTACAGTGGGACGAATTTCTTGAGGTAGTTCTAACATATCCATCGCTTTTTCTATGCTCACATTTGTTGTTTTCATCAGCTTTTTTACGTGTTCTACTGTCGCTTTGATTTCTCCTTGTTCTAAGCCTCGTTTCAATCCTTTGTTTTCGACATAATCACCATAACCACTCATCTCAAAAACCTCCTTTTGTAATCAGTATACTACAAAGAATTTTATACAGCCTACTTATTTTTGCGTTTGATTCAAATTCACAAGTCTTTCCCATAAATTATTATTTATATTGTATAAATAGAAAAATGGCATTTACTTTTGTAAACACCATTTCCAATAATTATTCCTGATTTTTGATTTTTTCAATTACAGTGGGACGAATTTCTTGAGGTAGTTCTA
>NZ_QVFL01000007.1:0-83071 GCF_003434225.1 Absiella sp. AM29-15 | reverse complement strand
TTTTTTCAATTACAGTGGGACGAATTTCTTGAGGTAGTTCTAACATATCCATTGCTTTTTCTATGCTTACATTTGTTGTTTTCATCAGCTTTTTTGTAAGTTCTATTGTTGCTTTGATTTCACCTTGTTCTAAGCCTTGTTCTAGTCCTTGTTCTAATCCACGCTTCAATCCTTTATTTTCGACATAATCACCATAACCACTCATCTCAAAAACCTCCTGTTCTAGATCCTCTGGTAATAGTATATCATAGTTTTCTATAAGTTGTCTTTTTATTTCTTCCGGTGGTAACTCTGATTCAAATAATATGCTCCATAATTTCATCGTGCTTTTATCACTTGTATCGTTGTAATCATAATGCTTCTTTGGATAAATCATTACCACTGTGATCAAGTCATAATACATCATGGGACTATGCCATTCTCTTCCCAAACATGTTTCATTCAGCGTATACTTATTAATAACACCATCCTTGTAATTTGGATGCCCAATACATATCCACATGGAATACACCTTTTTGATATTTCCATACTCTGATTTTTCAAAGCCTATTACACCATTCTTTTCACCTGCCAATATCCGACATACATAATATACTGCACGACTCAATAATGGATATTCTGGATTACTATCATTTTGTGCTTCTATGTTGATCAGAAAACCCGCCTTTACGTTATCTGCTTCTCCTGGAAGCCTCGCAAAAAACAAAATATCATAATCCACCTCTGCGCCAACAATCGAATGATCCTCCAAATTTAATCCCAGAATTTCCTCGTTATCGATGATGTAATCAATATCGGGAATCGCTTCGATGTACATGACAATGTCATCAATCTCTAAATCTTTGTATTCCTCGGTATAATCCTTTAAAAATCTGGCGAGAATACATTTAAAACTCAATATTTTTTTACAATATTCATCTAATGCTTTTTTGGGATCCTTGTGATTGATCGTATCCGCAAGTTTAAATCTTTTGCTCATAAAACATCTCCTTTCTAGTTAATGTTCCCTATTATACATGGTTTCTTTGATAAAATCAGGAAAGTGAAAAATAATTGTTTTTTATGATGAAATCTTAAAATAAATCATTGTTTTCTAAGAAATATTTTTACATATTTCCAAACTGCCAAGAAAAAAAGTCCCTTTTGAAAAGGAACTTACTTTTTACATAAAAGAGCTTTCGCTTTTGTATACTTATTTCTAAAATACTCCATTGTCTTTTCATCCACATCCATACCACTAAACCGGCTCTGATCCATATTATGATCGTTATCCGCAAGTTTTACTTTAATGGCAACATCATTTTCTAATATATGTTGTACATATTCCATATATGGAACATTTTTCTCATGGGTAAGATATCGTAAAGGTACAAGTACACTTTCTGGAAATTCTTTTTCTAAATCTTTAAATGTGATATCCGTATCTTCTACTACATCATGAAGAATCGCAACACATGTAGAAATTTCATCATCCATTTGTTCAGCTAAATGTATGGGATGTAAAATATAAGGCATCCCTGCTTTATCTACTTGCCCATTATGCGCCTGATACGCCAGCCTGATAGCTTTATTTGTCAGCTCTGTATAAATCATAAATCCCGCCTTCTTCCATATCTATAATAACATATTTAACATGAAGGGCATTGTGATAATTGAAAACAAGGTTGTTAAAAACACCCCTGCAGAAGCTGCTTTCACATCACCCTCATATTCTGTAGATAAAATTACAACCATAGAAGCTGATGGCAAGGCTCCTGAAACAACAATCAGTGATTTTATAAAATCATCAAAAGGAAGCCTCCACACCAACAAATATAATATGATCGGCAATACGATTAATTTGATCGCAACCAATAAATAAAGTTTCTTTTCACTGATAATTTCTTTTACCGGCAAAAACGCAAGCGATGCGCCAATCACAATCATACTAATTGGTATTGTTGCATTTCCAAGCATGGATAAAAAATCCACAACTGGTACGGGCATATTTACATGTGTCATATAAATAATAATCGCCAACAAAGAACTGATTGTGCCCATTGACAAAATATTTCCTATCGATATCTTTTGATTTTCTTTCACAGAACCTTTTCCTATCAAGTAGACACCATAAGAAAATATCAATATATTAAAAGGCATATGCATTAATGAAAATACAAATACCGCAAAATCGCCATACAATACCCTTAATATTGGATAACCGATAAACGCTGTATTAGAAAATACCATTAATAACTCATATACAGGTGCCTCATGTTCATCTGCTTTTAAGCATCGATTGACAAGCTTCGCTAATAATATCAAAAACAAATATAATAGCACACCTGCCCCTAATGCCTGCCAAATGATATCATTACCATCATAATCTGATTTTACACACACAGAACTGACAATCAATGCTGGTGATAAAACATTTACAACCAAACCGGATATCTGCTTATTTGTTTCTTTACTGATTTGATGCTTTTTTACTAAAATATAACCAACTACAATAAACGCAAACAACTCCATCATAGTTGTCAGTAATACTTGAATATCTACCATTGTTCTCCCCCTTTTCTATTGTTATTTATATCGAATGATATTTGTCTTATTCGCAACTGCTTTTGTTTCTTTTAAAAGTTCTACTTCTTTGGTATTTCCATTACTCAAAATCACACACATCGTCACATCACTATATCCCAAAGCCGCAAGTGCTTCTTTATCATATGTAATCAATGTCTGTCCCTGTTTGACAGCCTCATCTTTTTTCACATGGGTATGAAAAATCGGTTCATGAAGGTTCACGGTATCAAGTCCAACGTGCAATAATATCTCCATACCATTTTCCATGGTAATTCCTACCGCATGCTGTGTCTGGTCAAAAACAGCGGTTATGATTCCATCACATGGTGCGTAAATGGTATCACTTTCTGGATAGATTGCCAACCCATCACCCATCATTTTTTGTGAAAACACTTCATCTTTTACTTCTGATATGGGAATGATTGTCCCATCTGTGTATGCTGTAATATATGATTCTTTCTTTTTGAAAAACATCTTGTTTCTCCTCCTTATATTTATTTAATTTTATGTATTTTTTGTTTACTTCAAGTATAATATACTTATCATATAGAAAAGGGGTTTTTACATTGGTCATTTTACATCTCGATGATACTGTCATAAAAAGCTTAAGCAGTGGTGAATTATCCATATTACGCTACGTTTATGAGAACATGGACGATGTGTTACATATGAGTATTCAGGAGTTATCCAAACAAGTATCCTATTCTACCGCCACGATTTTACGTTTCTGTAAGAAGCTGGGTTTCTATGGATATGCGGAATTTAAATATGCCTTACGTTCTGAAATGCAGAAACCTCAAACCGTCATCACAAAACCTCAGGAGGCGCTTACTAATAAAATCATTATGGATAATTTATATACCGACATTGAAGGTACATCAAAATTAATTTCTAATGAACAATTAGAACGCTTCTTTCATTATCTGGATAGTGATGATCCGATTTATTTATGGGCACCTGGTGGGTTAACTTCCATATTGGTTGATTATCTGGAAAAGCTGTTGTTTGCGATTGGCCGCCAAAATGTATATAAAATCGAATCCAGCAAGATGGGAGAGCATATTGTCCGTGGTTTATCAAAACATCATATTCTGTTTGTGATCAGTACTACAGGTGATTTTGCGCCTACTTTACGCATGGCAAAACTTGCGAAAATGAATGATATTCCCATCATTTCTATCACCCCTTATACCAATAATGCCATTGCTAATATCGCTACATTAAACTTTCGATTTTTTACTAATCAACGTGAGAATAAAGGCGCAGAATATACATCCCGTCTGCCTGTATTTTATGTGATGGATATCATGATCAATAGTTATCTACATTATAAAGAACTGGAGGCTGGCATATGTTAGAAATTCTTGAAAGAGCACAAAGCTGTTCCTTAACTGATATGGAAAAAGAAATATTAGCATTTTTTATTCAGGACCCCCGCCATGCAATTTATATGAATTTAGAAGAGATTAGCAATGCCTTATATACTTCTAATGCGACCATTGTTCGTTTCTGTAAGAAAATCGGATTAAATGGGTTCCATGAGTTTAAATATGAAATCCGCAAGGAACTGGAGCAGCAACAAAACTGTTCCTTATCTTCTCAGGATTTAATGGATAATTCTTTAGCATGTTTTCGTGATAATTTAGATGCGATTGATTTACAACAATTAGAGGCAATCAGCAATTTGATCTGCAGTCATCGTTCCTTATATATTTATGGCGCAGGACTTAGCTCCATCCCTGCCAAATATTTACAAACCATTTTAACAACCTTAGACCGTCCCTGTATCTTGATTGAATGGCGGCATTTGTTGGAAGGTATTACTTATTCTATCAGTAAAGATGCGATTTTATTTCTGATTACTGCACACGGGGATGCGCCACGTTATCTACAGATATTTGAAACTGCCAAAAAGCGCGGTACCACGATTATCTTGATTACTTGTGATGAGGAAAGTCCTCTACCACCATATTGTGATTATACAATCATTACCAGTGATGAAAACAAGGTGTTTCATAGTATCGATATCAATCCTCGAATGGGTATCTTAACGGTGATCCAAATCTTAATTGAAATGGTCGCACAGCGAAGTGTTGATGAAAAGTAAGGCAGTGCAAATTTTGCACCGCCTTTTTAGTATTTTAGTACCTCTCTTACTGAAGCCGCAATCGCTTCTACTTTCGGACCATAGATCACATGGATATGTGTTTCACTTGGCTTCACGATTCCCATAGATCCTGTCTTTTTCAATTTTGTTTCATCTACTAATGCCATATCCTTCACATCAACACGCAAACGTGAGATACAGTTATTAACATTGACGATATTATCAAAGCCTCCCAGACCTTCGATAATTGTTGCGGCTAATTGTTTCTGTTTTTCATCTAAGGATACACCTTCTACTTCTGTTTCATCATCTTCCGCTACATCAATGGATAAGTTTTTCTTTGTGAAATACCATTTAAATGCATAGTAATAGATAATCGCAAATACTGGTCCGATTACTAAAATCCAATACCAGTTTGAACCTGGCTGGAATACACCCCAAATAAAGAAGTCAATCAAGCCACCACCGGTATTACCAATAATTACACCAAACGCTGACATCAACATGAAGGAAATACCACCCATAATCGCATGGAATAAGTATAATGCTGGTGCGATAAACATGAAGGCAAATTCTAATGGTTCTGTGATACCAGAAACTACACTGGCTGCGACACCGGCAATCATCAATGCTTTTACTTTACCCTTCTTTTCTTTTGGACTTGTTTTATAAATTGCATAAGCTGCGGCAGGTAAACCAAACATCATGAATGGCATTTTTCCCTGACCTAAGAATTGTGTATATGGCTGTAATTCAGAAATATCTACCTTATCCACAAATTGTAAGAATATATTTAAACAACCTTCTACACCCTGATATACTCCACCAATGGATGTTGTACGAAAGATTCCATTCAATACATGATGTAAACCGGTAGGTATCAATAAACGTTCCAAGAATCCAAAGGAGAACACACCAAATAATCCAGAATCAGCGATAAAGCCACCTAAAGAATCAATAGCACTAGAAACTGGCTCCCAAACAATTGGTGCAATCAAACCTACAACTGTGACACTTAAGATAACCGCAATGGCCACAAAGCGTTTTCCACCATAGAAAGAAATCGCAACTGGAAATGTAATCTTGTGATATTTATTATGGATTGCGGCTGTCATAATACCTGTGATAATACCCGCAATCGCCCCCATATCAACTGTTTCTACCCCTAGAATCGCTGATATTTTCAAAGCACTAAAGTCCATAAATCCTGTATTGATCATACATGCTGAACTTACTAAGAATGTATAATACCCAATAAATCCCGCAAAAGCCGCAACTTCTTTATCCTCTTTTGCTAGACCAAAGGATATAGATATCGCAAATAACACTGGAATCAGTGTAAATACAACACCAGATACCTTGTTAATGGTGGTAATGATAAATGCTACAACTGCCTGTGATAAAAATGGAGCTGCCTCTAAAACCTGTGGTTTCATTAACGCAGAACTCAATCCTAGAACAATACCGCACGCTGCTAATGCAGCGATTGGCATCATTAAACTACGTCCCAGGGCTGAGAAAAAATCCATGATTTTGTTTTTCCTCATAAAATTATTCCTTTCTCTCTTTCGACGATATAATTATTTTAATTCCGGCCACATGCCTTTATTTGCTTCAATTAATGCATCTAATACTTTACGTGCTTTCTTCGCATCGTTTACCAGACGGCTTAATGTGAATGCCTCTAATGCTTTCTGATATGAATTTTCAAAGTATGCATCTACAATTAGTTTTTCTACAGATACCTGATTTACCAATAATCCTAAGTAGAACTGTGGAATGTTACCAACACGCATTGGTCTAGGTCCATTTGCGCCTAATTCACATACAACTTCTACCATGGCATCATCCTGCATATTGGCGATAGCACCATTGTTTTCGATAATCAAGATATGACGATTATTCTTATTATAAGCAATTGCTTCCGCAACTTTAATCATCATCTCCGCATGTGCATCGGAAATATTATCAAAGCCATCACCCAATGATCCTTTTTTGATAACTTCTGCACATTCCGCAAATACACGTTTTTCTCTACCAGCCATAACTTCATCCGCACGAGTAAATTCTGGATTCAAATGACTTGCTTTATATTCAGGATATAAGTAATACTGATCGTATGTATTTGGTAAATAATCTGGGAAGTCAGCCATAATTGTCTGTACCATACCATATGTATCTAACCATGAAGCATCACGCTGTTCTGCATCCTGTGGCAAGAAGCCATTTTCTTTAATCATCTCTTTGATTTTTGGCAATAAATCTTCACCTGTTGTCTTATCATAAATGTGTGTAAACCATCCATAGTGATTTAATCCAAAATATACAGGATCCAGGTTTTCCCAATCACATCCCAGTAAACGTGAGCATGAACGAACTACATTTTCCGGCTGATCACAGATGTTTAAGATTTTCTTATCATCTGGGAACTCTCTGCATAATGCTTCCGCTACAATTGCGGCTGGATTAGAATAGTTTAAGATCCATGCTTCAGGCGCATATGTTCTGATATCATGAATGGCTTTGATCATATCTACACAAGAACGAAGTCCGTATGCCATACCACCGGCACCACATGTTTCCTGTCCAATCAATCCCATGCTTAATGGAATGTGTTCATCTTTTGCACGCATTGGAAGTCCACCAGCACGCATCTGCATAAACACGAAATCCATACCTTCATAAGCTTCTTTGATATCTGTTGTATAAGCGAAATCTAATTCAGGAAATCTTTCTTTAAACAGGATTTCACCAAACTTGCCAATTGGTTCCTGACGGTCTTTATCAATATCGAACAATACCAGTTTGTTTAATGGGAATTCTTCTTTCATACGAACGAATGATTTTAAGAATCCTAATGTGAATGTACTTCCTCCACCAACGATACATACATTAAATTTTTTCATATTACAATCTCTCCTATTTTCTTTCTTTTTTCTAACTCAGAACGGCCCTTCTTTGAGTACGCTATTACTATATCTTACTTTTAAATTTGTGTAAATAATTTACCAGTTTATAGATTGCAATCCCTTTCATTGATATTTATTACTAAGATAGTAATAATTTTCACACACATATATACGTGGTTTATATTTAATTTTCTTAAATTAAAACATTGTTTTTTTTCATAAAGCCTGTATATTTTTCTAGTTTCCTGCATATATTAGTGATAGGGAAAATTTCATTCCCTTTCATATATAGGAGAGAACAGATGAGTAGTCTGTTCTTTTCTCTTACGTTTGAAAAACATAAAAATAAAAGGGACTTCACAAACACTTGAATATACAGTCATTTGTGAAATCTCTTGATTACATTTTAGAATAAGAAATTCATGATTTTACTTTTTAATATAAGTATCATTTATTTGAAATACATCATAAAAATATGATTCATCAGATAAATCTTAACACTCTATAAGATGACCTATCTTTCTAACAATCTATCAATTATAAATCGTTTTAGCATAATCAGAAGGTGCTATACCATATCGGTCCTTAAATTTTTTAGAAAAATAATTTATTGATGAAAAACCCATTTGAATAGCTATATCAGATATTGTTCTATTTCCTTCTTTTATCATTAATCTGCTTTTATTGAGTTTCATATCTGATAAATACTGTTTGGGAGCTGTATTCAAATTCTTCTTAAATAGAATTTGGAGTGTTGATCGTGAAATAGAAAATTCTCTACAAATATCACTTAATAATAAAGAATCGCATAGATGTTTTTCCATATATGAAAGGATTTCATTAACAAGTTCATCCTCATAGCGTTGTTGTATTGGAGTCTGTATTGTTTGATACTCCATATCATCTTTATTTTCTTGTAATTGTATTAATATTTCTTTCAGATAACAAAGCATTAATTCATCATCATATTCTGATCGTCTAGCTGATGCATTAACAAATAGATTTAATGTTTGATGAATAATAGAATTAACATTAATCACTTTTTTATCTAATTTTTCATTGTTTTCTAAGTTAGAACGGAATAATATCGTAAGATATGAACAAGACTTACGATTTATTTTTGTTGTTATTGAATGAGTTTGCCCTGGGGCAAAAATTAAAATTTCCTGTTGCTTAATTTCAACTTTCTCTCCTTCAATAATCATTGTACAAGAACCATTATCAACATAATTTAATTCCCAAAAATCATGCTGCTCTTCTTCTAACTCATAATTACTATTTCTGATGTGATAAAAACATCCTATAATTTCTTGTATTTCAAAGCCTGGCATTATCTTTTTATAAGAAATACTTTTTTCTAGAGATATAGTCTTTATTTCTCCATTACTAAAAACGGAAATCGATGCAGAATCTGAAATACAATGAAAATTGAAACAAGTGTTTTCATTTAATTCAATTGTGCGAAATATTAAAAATCTTTTTGCATCCTTCATTTCCTTACTCATTGAAACATCCATCAAAACAATGCCGGATATCAACTTTACAATCACCTTAGATGAGCTACGGTATACACTATCATATGGATGATTTCCTGAAAGATTAATATTTAACTGCATAAATCCACTTATTTTACTGTGATGTAGTTCTCTACCATATTTTGTAAATAAAACATGATTAGTCTTATTGAACATAAACCTCCATCCTTTCCCTTTCTTTAAATACTCAAAAAGCTCATCTTTGAGATGCGCTTTTTGAGTATTTGAATATGATTTATAACGTTTGTGGAATATATTTGTAAATTCCTAAGAGTGCAAAAACTAAACCAATTACCAACGTTATTAAAATTAATACAATTGGTGAAACAGATTTTTTCTTCAATAATGCATAACAACCAAATGTATATAATAATGGTAATAATGCTGGCATTATTTTATCAAATAAATCAGTCTGTAAGTTAAAAGTGCTTTGTCCAACTTCAAACTGTAATGGGATTGTAAAATTAACATAAGTAGAAATTAAAGCTCCTACAACACACATTCCAACAATTGTCGCTGCACGTGATATTTTTTTTGTATTTTGTTTAAGAACAATGGCTGCTCCCGTTCCCATTTTATATCCATAATTCATTAATGTGAATCGTAATAATAAGTGTACTGTATTAAAAACCACCAAGAATAATATTGGACCAAATACACTACCGCTTTGAGCTAATGAAGCGCCTATACCTGCAGTAATTGGTAGTAATGTCAACCAACAGAGTGCATCTCCAATACCACCTAATGGGCCCATAATTGAAACCTTTATACCATTAATTGTTTCACGATCCTGACGACTTTCTTCCATAGAAATGATAACACCTTGTATGAATGTAATTAAAAAAGGATGAGAAGCAAAGAACATAGAGTGTTCTGCCATTGCGATAGATAGTTCTTCTTTATCTTTATATATTTTCTTTAACCCTGGTAGGATTGAATACATCCAGCCATAGCCTTGCATACGCTCATAGTTGAATCCAATTTGCATAAAGAATGAGCGTAAAATCATCTTATTTAAATCCTTTTTTGTAAGAATTTTTTCAGGAATATAATCTTTAGATTCCATCTTCATAATCCTCCTCATCATCATTTGAATTTGTTACAACAGCCATAATTGGTTCTTTATCTTCATGAATAAAATAATCATAACCTGCTATTGCCATTCCAATTACAGCAACGGCTATTACTGGTAGATGTAAATATGCAGCAGCTATAAATCCTACTGCAAAAAATGGTAAATATCTAACTTTAAACATGATTTTCATTAGCATTGCAAATCCCACAGCTGGCATGATTCCACCAATTGCACTCAAACCGGCCATTACCCAATTTGGAAGCATACTAATGATTATTTGTGCTTTATCTGCACCAAAATATAGTGGTAAAAAAACAAGGATAAACGGAATTAGGAAAGAAATAAATAACCAGAAATACATCCAACGATCAAATTTATTAGGATCTGGCTCTGTTATTGTCTTATCAATTTTACTTGTCAAAGCAGAAAATAAAGAGAAAAACATGATGATACATCCCTGTCCTACTAAAGCAAATGGTAATGCAATACCTACAGCGATTGTAGGATCTTGTTTCGTTAAAATAGTGAATGCTGTTCCTAAGATACCACCAACTACTACATTAGGTGGCTGCGCCCCAGCTAAAGGAACCATAGCCATCCATACAAATTCAATTGTTGCACCAGCAATTAATCCTGTCGTAATATCCCCTAAAATCATTCCAACAACCATACCAGTTACAACAGGGCGATGGATATGGAATAATCCGTTGTAGTTATCAATACCACAGATACCTGCAAAAACGGATATCAATAAAATCTGTGCTAACATTATACTTTCCTCCTCTTCTTTCTTATATTAAAGTCATTAAGTCAACTGATTTTTCATTAGGTATACCACGAATCTCCAGTTGTACACCCATTGCATTAATTTTTCTAAACGTTTCAACATCATCGTCTGTAACAGAAACTAAAGGATGTATCCTTCTCTTTCCTTCTGCAAAATGCATATTTCCTACATTTATTGATTTTAATTCTACTCCACCCTCAAGTAAACGTAATGCATCCTGGGGTGTCTTCACAACCAATAATATTTTTTGTTTTGGAGATGCTTTTGCTATAATACGAATCGTTTTTTCAATAGTAAAGAAACGAATACCAATTGTTTCAGATAGAACCATTTCCATCAACGATTGCTGTACGGGATCATTAGCGACCTTATCATTGGCAACTACAATTAGATTTGCTCCAATTGTATTCGCCCATGACATTCCCACTTGTCCATGCACTAAACGATTGTCAATTCTTGTTGCTAAAATTTGATTACTCATTTTATCACTCTCTTTCATTCGCTATAGCCATCATTCTTACAGTGTGACGTAATCCTCTCACTGCAATTGATAAATTATAGATATTTTCATATGGGCAAACACCAGAATAACCAGCATCACCAATATGATGAATATCTACACCAGCCATTTTACACATAAGCGAAACTCGTTTAATTGTATCAATATCACTACCTTCCTGGCTTGTACCTATTGCTGACATTACAAGTTTCCCTTTTGATTTTATATGTTTTGTCGCCTGAACTACATCTTCAAGTGTTACACCCGGAACAGTTCCAGGTGCTGGAATCATTACTACATCTGTTCCGTTTTCAATAAACTGATCAATTGCATTCAAATCAATACAACTTTCTCCTACTCCAGCTCCATGCATTTTCCCAGCGATAATCATTCCATCAAAATATTTTCTTGCATCTTTTAAGCAGTTAATAATTGCATCATTAGAAACTCCGACGCCTGGATTTCCTGTTAAACAAATAAAATCAAAGCCAAGTTCTTTACACTTTTTAAAATTTTCGATAGTAGCTTGTCTTCCTAATGGAATTGCTACTTTTTCTTCCAATAGGTTATCCGTATTTTCAACAGGTTCCAAATTAATTCCAATTGGGCGCCCACTATACTGCTTACTTAACAGAATCGGATTTTCACATTTTGGCAAGCCTCCAATTTCTAACGTATTAAGATCAAGTTTATTGTATAAAATCAAATCTGCTCCAAATGATCTTACGATTTCAGCATTTGAAATTCCATATGGAATAGGATCAACAAATGCTACAACTTCTGACAAAACAGTTCTTCCTTCACTTGCAGAAATCGCTTTGATTAAATCCTCTCTATCCATGTTCATAAAATCATTTGCCGTACAATTCAATAAACGTTTGTTAAAATTTTTACTCATCTAATAGTCCTACCTTTCCCATCACCGCTTTATGTAAGCGCTTTATCATCACGGTTATAGTATACCCTGATTTAACAATCGCGTCTTTATAAAAATACACATGAAAGTTATAGTTTTGTCTTATCATTTTTTTACATTTGAAAAAAATATAAAAAATATCTCTTATAAGTAAGAAAATATTATATATATTAAACATTATTGATACTTTTTGTATATTAAATCATATATTTATCCATTATCATAACTAATATCAGATTCTGTAGTTTAATAAGAGTTTTTTCAAAAATAAAAAAATTATTACAATAAACAAGCAATAAAATTTATATAAATTTTCATCATCCTGCATACTGATTCAAATAGAGGCTATAATATATATCAATATATATATAAAGAAAAGGAGTTATCACATGATGGAAAATAAGCATGATGGCAGGCAAGTTATTTTATATATCGCAATGAGTTTAGATGGCTATATCGCTGATAAAAATGGCGGCGTTCACTGGCTAATGGGAGATGGTAGTGATTCTGAAAATAAAGGAAGTTATCCAGAATTTTATGAAACGATTGATACTGTAATATTAGGATATAAAACATATGATCAAGTCGCAAATGAGTTATTTCCAGATCATTGGATTTATGATGATAGAAAAAGTTATGTATTCACACATCATCAACTGCCAAATACAAAATTAATAACTTTCACTGATGAAGAACCTGTAGGCTTAATAGAAAAATTGAAAAAAGAAGAAGGTAAAGATATTTGGATATGTGGTGGCGCATCCATTGTAAATCAATTACTAAAATCAGATATGATAGATACTTTTTGTTTCTCTATTATCCCCACAATACTAGGAGAAGGCATTTCGTTATTTCATCATCATGGAATGGAAAAGAAATTGAAACTGGTTTCTACACGAACATATGATGGCATTGTGGATTTAGTTTATAAACGTCGATTATAAACATCGATAAGGACATTCCTTCTGATTTGCGATATAATAGTAGAAAATAGGAGGAAATCTATATGTTAGAATTCAGATATGATACACAACTTTTGATTGAAGGAAATCATCTTAATGAAGATGATATCAACGAATATTTTAGAAATAATTTTAAAGGTGATTGCTTATTAGCTGTTGGTGATGAAGATTTAATCAAAATTCATTTCCACACAAATGAGCCTTGGGATGTTTTAAAATATTGTGCAACATTAGGTGAAATTTATGATATTGTGGTTGAAGATATGGACAGGCAATCAAGAGGTTTAAAAGGGTAGTCTTAACTAAGGATTTGTTTATTATGGATAAATCCTTTTTTATACTATGCGCTATGTTAATATAGTATCAATGAGAGTAAGGTGTATATAATGAAAATAGAAGAAATAAAAAATGCATTAAAAAGAAAAGCAATTGTCTTTCGTACTGGTGGTTTTCGACCAACCAATGAAATATCTGAAAGTTGGATTGGAAAAGTAGGATGGAAATTAAAGAATGAAGAAGTACCAAAGGATGATGATCACCAAGAAATGTTACCAGTTGCGACAATCTTTTTACCTGATTCACCTGTTTGTCCAAAAGAGCTTTCTGGAATAAAATTAATCACAATTTTTGTGTCAAATAATCTATATAAACATCTAAATGGAGATGATTTAAGCCGCTGGTTTGTGATAAGAACATATCGTTCTTTGGATAATTTAATGCCTTGTTGCTACACATCAAAAGCAATAAAGCCTTTTCCTTTATCCACAGAACTTGTGGAAAATGATTTTCCTACATGGGATAATGGTGGTATTCCTGATGATATAGATCAAGAAATTTGCACTTTAGAAGAACAAGGTAATCTTGATTACTTTGAAGATATTTATGAAAAAAATTATCGTCTTCATAAAATAGGCGGTTATCCTTCCTTCTGTCAAAGTGGTGTATGGTATGGAGATGATTATCCATTTGTTTTACAAATATCCTCAGATTTTAAAGCTAATTTCAACATTATAGATAGTGGTAACTTTTACTTTTATTACAATGCTTTAAAACAAGATTGGAAAGTCTATTGTGACTTTTACTAAGGAGAAAATATGGAAACAATATTGATTAAACCTCATCATTTTATGGATATCATTAAACTTTATGGTACAGGCATACATAACTTTGTACCTGATGAAAAAATGGGACATGATTTTTACAAAGTCGCAAATACAATCATTCATAATCCAGATGTGACTTTACGGCTTACCATTTATGGTGATGATATATGTAAGCCTTGTAAGAAATATCATGATATATGCATAGATGCTTTACATCATATTCCTGGTTGTACAAGTAAAGATATTTACAATCAAACGCTGGACACAAGAATAATTTCACTGTATTCATTATCTAAAGAAACATATACCGCAAAAGAGTTATGTGATATCCTGTCACAATCAAATCAAAATATCTTTGACGTATACACAGATAATCTCTTTGTGAACTTTACCATACATATAGCTGAGAAAACAGCAACAATCATTTCTGTTATTGGCATAGTGAACCATATGAAATCTGCATGTAAAATTGGTAATAGATATATCAAAACACCACTAATTACAAGTCCTCTGGCAACTGACACAATAAAGGAAGCTTTTGGTTTTAATAGTGCTTGGAAGTAATATGTAGAAAAGATATTAAATGGTAATAATAGAAAAGATAAACCATAGCATCTGATAATCGCAGGTGCTATTTCTAATATTTCTTTTGTGGGTGTCATAAATATTCCTACAAACATATTTGGTATCATGAGTACTAAGATTGTCCAAAAAGTACTGAAAAACACAACCGTATATAATGCATACTTTAAAGTTTCTTTGATACGCTTTCCTTGTCTAGCACCAAAGTTAATAGAGATAATCGGTTGAGATGCCTGTCCTACGCTATATGCACAACATTGTACAAATGTGCTTACATTTACGATAATCCCATAAACAGACAAAGCCTCAACGCCAAGATATTTCATAATCTGACGATTAAAGAGTATCGTTAATATTCCCATTGCGACATCAATGAAGAAGGTTGGAAAACCTGTAATACAAATTCTTTTCATTTTATGTACGATATTATAAGTTCTCACTAATGTTAGACTATTTTGTTTCGTAAAGAAATGCGTGATCATAATGACACATGAAATTACAGAACCCATTGCCGTTGCTAATCCTGCGCCAAAAATGCCCATGTCAAAGACGAATACAAAAACGTAATCGCCAATGATATTAAATACGCCACCTGCTAAAACTCCAATTGTCGCAAGTGTTGGATTTGAATCATTTCTTAGAAATGCCGCAAGCATTTGTGTAAATAAGAAACATGGTAATACAAATTTGATTGGTATAATGTAAGTCTTCGCAAGTTCTAACAATATTGCTTTTGCGCCAAAAAAGATAAACATTTCTTCATCAAAAAACACAATGAAAATCCATACAATTAAGGACAGTATTACAGAACCAATAAAGGCTGTAGTGAAGTATTCGTTTTCATTTTTTGATATTCTATCTGACTTCCCTTTTAAAGTACTAAAAATGATAGAACCACCGATTCCCATTAACAAACCCAAACTGAAAATAATGTTCCAAATAGGTGCCACAACTGCCAAAGCCGCAGTACCATCCGGTCCTTGATATTGTCCAACCATCGCCATATCAACAATGGAATAAATGGAAGTAATCAATGCACTTCCAAATGCTGTAGCAAGATATTTTAAATACAGCGGTTTAATTTTACCATTCAAAAAATCCATTTTTTAAGTCCTCCTTCAAACAAAAAAGCCGGGCAAAGGATAGATATTTCATCTATACCCTTGTCCGGCTAATCTTTCACTGATTTGCCCTCCGAGCAGTTAACATTATAGCAAAACATAAATCAATGTCAAGAAGTTATTTTGCATAATCTAATGAGTTTTTATTTATTATTTTCAGCTTTATATATTATATATAAAACATTAAACTTTCCATATGTAATTAATTATAGTAAAATGAAGTTAATTAAAACCCAGAAAGCTGAGTGACTATATCATGGAAAAATACCTACAAAATATTATGTTTTCAAAAAGTGATAGTTTTAAAGAACTTAGGGAGAATGGCTATATTTATGTTGATAAAACAAAATATATTGAATTACTGGAAAACAATAATGATAAATCTGTCCATATGTTACGCCCTAGAAGATTTGGTAAAAGTCTGTTTACATCAACGCTTTCTTGTTATTATGATATAACTGAAAAAGATAATTTTGATCTGATTTTTAAGAATACCTATATTTATGAATATCCAACAAAAAATAGAAATGCATATTATGTTTTAAATTTAAACTTTTCTGAATTGCCTGACATACAAAGTAAAAATTTTGAAAATATATTTACTTCAATAGTTATTCAATCATTAAATATATTTTTAGACAGATATAAAATTAGAATAAATCTTGTACAAAGTGATAGTGCCGCAAGTATATTATCTAATTTTTTTGTGGATGTGAAGCCTTTGCTAAATAATAAAAAAGTTTATGTAATCATTGATGAATATGATCATTTTGCTAACGGACTATTATCATTTAACTTCCAAGAATTTACATCAGTAACGAATAGCAATGGTTTCGTAAGAGCCTTTTATGAAGAAATAATATGCAACAGAAAATATTGTATCAAAAGTATTCTCACAGGAGTATCTTCTATTACATTAGATAGTCTAACTAGTGGATTTAATATCAGAACAAATCTATCATTAGATCCACGATTCAATGAAATGTTTGGCTTTACTATAGATGAAATGATGTCCCTAATTTCTATGGTTCCTTCCATACAAGATAAACAAACTATATTGCAAGAAAAGAAACAATACTATAGAAATAGCTATAAAGCAAATAATTCAGAAATATAAAAATACACGCCAAATGAATCATTAAAAACTTGATCCATATGTCATGGTTTTCTCTAAAAATATTTGTATATATTCTGAAAGCAATTAACGTTTCACAAAATTATTATAATCAAATTATGAAACTTAAAAAAATTATTTAAATATTTTTTTGAAAGAAAACGCTTGCAGATTGAAATGAAGTATGCTAAACTTTAGGCGTAATCGGGTAGTTATTGTGTAATGGCAAGCTAAACCTGCATAAGAAACAGTGAAACAGCAGTTCCATTGGTTTTGTGCAGGTTTTTTATATGAAAAGAGGTATGTGTATGAGAATCCATAAACTGATTAACAACAATATCGTCATTGTGAAAGATGAAGCAGGAAAAGAAACCATATTAATGGGAAGAGGCATCGGATTTAAAAAGCACCCAAATGATCCTATCGATGATCGAATGATTGAAAAACGTTTTGTCATGTCACAACAAGAAGGCATTACTCATCTAAGCGATTTATTGAATGAAATCCCAATTCAAGAAATAGAAGCTGCTGTTACGATTATGGAAATGGCAACGGATACCTTACATAAAAAACTAAATGAAGGAATAATTATTTCATTAAGCGATCATATCCATACATCTATTGAACGAAGCAAGGATCATGTTTTTGTGAAAAATGTGCTGTTATGGGAAATAAAGAAGTTTTATCCAGAAGAATTTAAAATTGGTAAATCTGCTTTAGATATCATCGAAGATAAAACAGGTACTAAACTTCCTGAAGATGAAGCAGGTTTTATTGCTTTACATATCGTAAATGCACAAATGGAAGAATCTGTAGGTGATATGTATGGACTAACAAAAGTAATGCAGGAAATCATCAACATCATTAAATACACATGTAAAGTATCTTTTGATGAAGACTCTGTTTACTATTACCGCTTTATTACACATTTAAAATTCTTTGCACAACGTCTATTAACACATACAGAATATCAAAGTGATGAAAATGATACCTTGTTAACAATGGTGAAAACACAATACCATGAAGCCTATCAATGTGTCAGAAAAATCATGGAATTTATACAAAACAATTATGATTACTGTCTGTCAGATGAAGAACAGTTATACTTAACAATTCATATCGAAAGAATTGTTAAAAAATCAAAATAAGGAACCCGTATACTGATAGAAAGGAGGCAAGTGTGCACAGTATACGTCTAATTGGGTAGTTACATTCAGTTGGCTAAACCTTCATATATATAACATAAAAAATGGAGGTAAATGAATATGAAAGATTATAAACAACTGGCAATGGAGATTGTCAAACACATCGGAGGAAAAGAAAACATTATTTCCCTTACACACTGCGTTACACGTCTGCGTTTTCAATTAAAGGATGAAAGCAAAGCTGATGATGAGATTCTAAAAAATATGGATGGTGTTGTTACTGTCATGAAATCTGGTGGGCAATATCAGGTAGTAATTGGAAATCATGTACCTATGGTATATGCTGATGTATGTGAAGTCGCTCAAATACATGCAGGTGATCATACAGATCAACCAAAAGTAAAAAAGAAACCTTTTGATATGCTTGTAGATACAGTATCTGGAATCTTCCAACCTATTTTATCTGTTTTATCTGCTGCTGGTATGATGAAAGGTCTTAATGCTTTGTGTTTAGCTATGGGATGGTATAGTGCTGGATCTGGTGCTGATGTTCTAATGACAACAATCGGTGATGCAATGTTTATGTTCTTACCAGTTATATTAGGATACACATCCGCAATAAAATTTGGTTTAAAACCATTTGTAGGATTGGTTATTGGTGCTGCATTATGTTATCCTGCTATCCAGGCAAGTACTTTGGCAGGTGCAGGAGAACCTTTATACACTTTATTCACAGGTAGTATATTTGAATCGCCAGTATACTTAACACTTTTTAATATTCCTATTATTACTATGGATTATACATCTACAGTCATACCAGTCATCCTGATATGCTATTTAGCTTCTAAAGTAGAAAAAGGCTTTAACAAAATTATTCCTGATCTTTTGAAATTCTTCTTTGTTCCTATGTTTACTCTTTTAATTTCACTTGTTATTGGATTTATTTTAATTGGTCCAATCGCAACATATGGTTCCAACATCATTGCATCTGGAATTATGCAGGTACGTAGTTTCTCTCCAATGATTGCTGGTGCGCTCGTTGGTGGACTTTGGCAAATTCTAGTTGTTTTTGGTTTACATTGGGGAATTATTCCAATTTATATCAATAATATCGCAACATTAGGATTTGATAATGTCATGCTACCATTCTTTGGAGGCTCATTTGCAACAACAGCTGTTGTTGTCGCAATGATGATTAAAACGAAAGATAAAAAATTAAAACAATTATGCATCCCTGCGTCTATTTCAGGTTTCTTTGGAGTCACAGAACCTGCGATTTACGGTATTCTACTTCCTAAGAAAAAGCCATTTATGCTAAGCTGTATTGCTGCTGCGTTAGTAGGTGGATTTTATGGATTATTCAACTTACGTGAATTTGCAATGGGAGGCTTAGGTATCTTTGGTTTTACTACTTTAATTGATCCAGTTACAAACAGCTTTGACAATATGTATGTTGGTATTATTGGCGCAGTTGCCGCTATGATTTTAGGGTTTGTATTTACCATGTTATTCTGGAAAGATGACACAAAAGAAGTAGTTGTTGAAGCAAGTGTTAAACCAACTGAATTGTTAAACAAAGAAATCATCCTTGCACCAATAAAAGGTGTAGTTCTTCCTTTATCTAAAGTTGAGGATTGTGCCTTCTCACAAGGTATCCTTGGTAAAGGTCTTGCAATAGAACCAGAAAAAGGAGAAGTTGTTTCTCCTGTAAATGGAACAATTACAACATTATTTCCTACTTATCATGCCATTGGTATTACATCAGATTCAGGAATTGAAGTATTAATTCATGTTGGTATGGATACAGTCCAATTAGAAGGCAAATATTTTCATCCTTGTATAAAACAAGGTGATCAGGTACATGCTGGTCAAACATTGTTAACATTTGAAATGGATCAAATCAAAAACGCGGGATATTCATTGCTGACCCCTGTGGTTATCACAAATACAGCTGATTATCTTGATGTTATGGAAACAGGTTTAGAGAATAAAGAAGAATTTTTAACAATCATTCGATAGGAGGATAACTTATGAGTACATTTCCTAAAGGATTTTTATGGGGTGGTGCGACCGCAGCCAACCAATGTGAAGGCGGTTATTTAGAAGGTAATCGAGGCCTATCAAATGTTGATTTTATTCCATCTAAAGAAAATCGTTTTGCAGTTGCATCAGGACAATTAGACCCAAAATGTTTGAAGGATAATGAATATTATCCTTCAAGAACTGCTATTGATATGTATCATCATTATAAAGAAGATATTGCACTATTCGCAGAAATGGGGTTTCAGGTATATCGCTTTTCCATCTGCTGGTCACGTATATTCCCACTAGGTGATGAAGATACACCGAATGAAGATGGTTTAGCATTTTACGAAGATATCATTGATACCTGTCTTTCTTATCATATAGAACCACTCATTACCATCAACCATTTTGATATCCCTATTCATTTGATTAAAACATATGGCGCATGGCGAAACAGAAAACTTATCGGTTTTTATTTGCGACTTTGTGAAACCTTATTTACACGTTTTAAAGGTAAAGTAAAATACTGGATTACATTTAATGAGATCAATATGATTTTGCATATGCCATATATGGCTGCCGGTTTAACGATTCAACCAGATGAAAACAAGACAGAAATGTGTTATCTTGCAGCACATCATGAATTATTAGCAAGTGCAAAGGCTGTAAAATTAGCACATCAAATTGATTCAGATTATAAGGTTGGATGTATGCTTGCTGCTGGTAATATGTATCCTTATTCTTGTAATCCAAATGATGTAATGGAAAGTATTCAGAAAGATCGTGAGAACTATTATTTTGCGGATATTCAAGTAAGAGGGTATTATCCATCTTATGCATTAAAGTTTTTAGAACAAAACCATATTTCGTTGTCGATTACAGAAGAAGATAAAGTGATTCTTTCACAAGGCTGTGTAGATTTTGTATCTTTCTCCTACTATAACAGTGGAGTAGCAAGTGCAGATCCTAACTTACAGGCAAATGCAAAAGGCAATGTGTTTCCTACCATTGAAAACCCCTATCTTTCCGCAAGTGAATGGGGATGGCAAATTGATCCTCTTGGTTTAAGAATTACTTTAAATGCTCTTTATGATCGTTATCAAAAACCTTTGATTATCGTTGAAAATGGATTAGGCGCAAAAGATGAGCTTATCAATGGCAATATTGATGACGATTATAGAATCAATTATCTACGTGATCATATCCAAGCAATGAAAGATGCCATTTTAATCGATGGTGTAGATTTAATTGGCTATACTACTTGGGGTTGTATCGATTTGATTAGCGCAAGTAGTGGTGAAATGAAAAAGCGTTATGGATTTATTTACGTTGATGCAGATGAGGATGGTCAAGGTACTTTTAAACGCTATAAGAAAAAATCATTTACATGGTATCAACAGGTAATTGCTTCAAATGGTGAAATATTATAAGCACTGTATATAATTAAAAAAGCTAGCAAATCACGAAAGGTTCGCTAGCTTTTTTGTAGATAAATAATCGACATTCATTGATTATTCTCATAATGTAAAAGAGAAATCTTCATTTAAATTCTTTACTACTCAAATCATTTTCTTTTCTTAATGCTATCCAAATACTCATGGAAAGCCTTTTGATCTCGCTTCAAATATCCCATCAAATGATGCTGATCAACAACTCTTACATGATGATTTAACAAAAATTCTAAAATATCATGAATCATTTGATTATCTAGTTTTTCATTTAATGACATTGATTGTGAGAAACTAAGGAAACACACTTCTTTGGTATAAAAGCGGATGCTTAAATAATATGTATCAAACGAAGAACCCTTTGATTGTTTCCCTTGTGAAAAACGTAATGTAACCTTATCAATATCACTATATGAAATTACTTTATAAACTTTCGTATCATTTCCATATCTTAAAACATTCCAAGCCAGCTTTATACAATCTATAACTGTGGCACCCTCAAAGTACAACATATCATGTTCTCTTAGTTCCATATACTTAAACTGTGTAATACTTATTTGCAATATGAAACAAAATGGTGTAAAAATAAGTGCAAGTATCAATTCAAACAATGGATTTAGCATAATAGGGTTTGCGCCAGGTTGACTTTTATAATATAGAAAAACTAGTAAAAATACCAAATATATCGTAATACATATGCCAATTTGCGATAGTATGATATATGAGCGTGTTAATTTTTTACCATAGCTAATTTTCTCCATCATATAGCCTCCCTTTTTGTTACTTCCATCATACATCAAGTACCAAGCTATTACAAATAAAATAAATATAACATCTTTTCTATGTATTGATTATAGAAATTTCTTTTATCCATGAAAAAAAGGAAAGACGAATTTGTCAATCCTTTAAATGATTCTGCTACAGACGAGCACCACAAGAACACATATAATATGCCTCTTCATCTACCACTTTAACATTTTGTTTTTGATATTCTATTATTTCTTTCCAACCAGTAAATTCTCTATCTAATTTATAACTCCAGCCACACCCACAGACATCTCCACAATGTATAAAGCAATCCTCCTCTAAATCAAATCTAGCATGACAATGATTACATTCGTACCAATCGTCAATAATTTCATATTGTGCTTCATGTACTGTGACAGGAACTTCACGCTCTTCTGTATGACTCTTTTCAGGTACATATATGTCATAGCTATGTTCATGTACAGGTTCTTTTGGTTTAGTATTCGTATTACTATTACCAGAATTGCTTATACTGTTGTTGCTACTTGGTTTATTATTGGAAGAATTATTGTTTCCTCCACTTGGTTTACTTGAAGAACTGCTTTGACTAAAACTGTTTTCAGCATTTGGTTTATTTTCCGCAACTTGTTGATTGTTGTTCGTTACCGTTTCCTTTGCTTTATCATCTTTATTGCTCTGTTTTGTTTCTTCTTTCGCTTGTTTCTTGTTTTTGATTGAAACCGTTGTTTTTACTTTTACAATGATCTCATCAGCATTTGTATCAAATGTTAGTTTCACATCTTTGTTTTTCTTTAGGAATGTATTCAGGCCATCACCTTTCAACGTTATCGTATAAATGACTTCATATTTGCCTTCTTTAGAAGAATCAATCTTACTATCGTCAATTTCCACTTTTTCTACAATACTGTCATCTACGGATACAAGTTTTTTCAAATCTACCTTGGCGCCTTTGTCACTTTCATAATCTTTGATCCCTTTGATAATTTCTTTATCAATCAAAGGCTTGATTTCATCCAGCTTGACTTCCTTCTCAATTTTCTTTTGTTTCTGCTCAATTTGCTCAGTCTGCTTTGGTTCTGTGTCCTTATGACTGCCAGATTGCACCGCAAACCAAATGCCCCCAGCAACTAAAAGTACAATAACAACTACACCAGATATAACGATCCTTTTGTTGTTTTTGATATACTCTTTCATCTTTTCCATTTGTGTAAAATCTCCCTTTTCTTTCTTATTTTTTTTACAATTGCTTTCTTAATATATCATACCATGTTGTGAATATATGCACAATATCAATTTAGACATATTAATTCTATAATCTGATTAAGGAGTTGATTACGATTATAGATTACAGTCCATTATGGAAAACCATGAAGATCAAAGGTGTTTCACAATATAGATTATTGAAATCCGGAATTGATAATCGAACTTTAGATACTTTAAAGAACAACAGAAATATAACGTTACTTACACTAGAAAAGTTATGCAATATTTTAGATTGCACGCCGAATGATATTGTTACATTTGTGAATGATATTTCTCATGGAAAATAACGAAAAGGATATTTCACAGCGACTTGTATTGATATGAAATATCCTTTTTCTTTTTGTATATCAGTTTTCGTAATAAAGGTATTCTTAAAATAAACACAAATACTTTCCATTTCTCAATGTTTTATTTTTTGAGATCTCTTGAAGATCATATATCATGGAAGGAACTTTCTGAAATTCAATCAAGCTCAATTCATGATGCCCACACATGGCATGATCTGATGGCTGCGTCTTATAAGCAGTTAAGAAACATACTGCTTTCGCATGACATTCTTGTATGGATGCAGGAAGAATCACGCCATCTTCTATTCAAGCGATATGGGAATATATTTTTCCCATTGGAATA
Organism: Absiella sp. AM29-15; assembly: GCF_003434225.1. Lineage (NCBI taxonomy): Bacteria > Bacillati > Bacillota > Erysipelotrichia > Erysipelotrichales > Erysipelotrichaceae > Amedibacterium > Absiella sp. AM29-15. The sequence goes on along the minus strand of NZ_QVFL01000007.1, from coordinate 58,517 downwards.
TCTTGTTCTGTATAACTATGATGAAAAAGCATACAGTTTTCTTTACCAATATAATCTTTATACACCTGATAAGCTTCAGGCCATAACATGCCATCATTCTTAATGTTTTCAAAAATCTCTGGTATAATCTTTTGTTTCACAAACGCAGGTTGATATCTTGCCCACAATACTAATTTATCTTCCATAAATACCTCTTATTTATTTTTTCTACTCATTATGATAAGTGCTATTAATATCAAAGCACACCCTATTATTTTTGATAATGTTAAGGCTTCTCCTAATATCAGCCAGCCACAGACAACAGATGTTATTGGTTCAAATAAACAAAATAATGATGCTGTGCTGCTTCCTAAATATTGAATCCCTTTTTGTAGAAGCACTACTGCAAGAAAGCTGGACATGATGGCAAGTACAATCAACAACCCATATGCTTCCCATGGCATTACAAAATGGATAGGATAAATAATAGAGCACACAAGTGTTTCTATAGCGATAAATACTGCCAGATAGAACGATACTTTATAAGCATTTTCATGCGCTAATCGTGTTTTTTCAAGCTGTACCATATAGAATGCATATGTGAACGCAGATGCAATTGCCATAATCAGCCCTATAGGTTTTGCATTTGCGCTTAAGTCAAAGAAGCATAATGCCCCTAGTAAAGCTAACCCAAGAGCAACTTGTTTTTGTTTAGATATCTTTTGTTTATAGATGAAAAAGCATAATAATGACACAAATACCGGATATAGGAAATGAAGGGTTGTTGCACAGCCAATATCAATATAGTTATAAGATGAAAACAGAAGAATCGTGGTTAGTCCACTGCCAAGTATCGCGATAATTGCGACGTTTTTTAGATCAAATTTTGAGATATGAAAAGATATTTTTTGATTATACATAATTATGGCAAGAATAGGTAGCACAAACAAGGAACGAAAGAATACGACGGTCATAGATGTTGCGCCATAGTCATAAATCATGGTTGTTAGAAGTGGCGTTAAACCAAACAGTATGGCAGATAATATTGTCGCAAATATCCCTTTTATACGCATATTCTTCCTCCTTGTATCGGGTTATATTATACCGTTTTCGCTTATAAAGTAAAATAGATTATGAATTTTTTATCATATAACCTTTTTTGTATTCTTCCTTTATGTTTGTTCTATATGAAATATTTATGATAACACTAGGTTCTCAGGGACTTCTTCCTGCTTTAGGTTAAAGCAAAAATATCATCAACATCAATATAGTCAAAAATGGTTTAAACAGAATAAATATTGGTAGAGTGTATGAGATGAATTACTTCTATACTTGATGTATTTGGTAATTCTAGTGATTGCTTCATCTCTATTCATAACAGATCACCAACCTTTCACAATAGTGCTTTCAATAAAGACGATGTTATAGTAAAATATGTTTAGTAATTTAGCTAGCTTATTTTCAAAGTTCCTACAGAACAAATTAATTCAATAAAATACGAAGTAAAAATTAGACAATAAAAAGAAGAAAGGATGAGAATAATGAATAATTTACTAGATTTTAACCAAAAGCAGGCAGAAGTCCCCCACTTCAACGGCGATAAGTAAGTGGTGGGATGAATGCAGCAATATGTAATTTTTTATTATTATTTTTTCTTTTTTTCTATAGCTATTACAACTATTCTGTGTTATAATATCCTCATCAATTAGCTGGTAGCAGTATGGTCAGTCGATTATAATTAAGGACGGTGATTATAGTGCAATTAGATAGTAATATGCATTCAGTCTTTTTTCTTCATTATCATTTGATCTTCACAACCAAGTATCGTAGAGATGTCTTTGACGATATGATCAGTCATCGAGCGATGGAGATTTTTATTCATATCGCTTCAAATTACAATATCACATTAGAAGAATGGAATCATGATGTCGATCATGTTCACATCCTTTTTTCTTCTCATCCTAATTCAGAGCTTTGTAAATTCATCAATGCTTACAAAAGTGCCAGTTCACGCTTGCTAAAAAAAGAGTTTCCTCAGATCCGCGAAAAGCTTTGGAAACAGCAGTTATGGAGTCAAAGCTATTGTTTGATCAGTGTAGGGGATGCGCCTCTTGAAATCATCAAGCAATATATCAAGACACAAGGAAAGCCTGGTGAACAACATGATGATTAAGATGAGAAAAGGATATCAATATGCTATTACTCCTACACAGCAACAAGCACAAAAGATTGAACAGAATATCGGATGTGCACGTTTTATCTACAACAAGCTGCTTGAAGATAAAATAAAGTACTATGAAACAAACAAAAAGTCTATCCGTTTGACACCAGCAACATATAAATCAGAATATCCATTCTTAAAAGATGCAGACTCTATGGCACTTACCAATGCACAGATAAATTTAGAAACAGCATTCAAAAAGTTTTCTGATGAACCTAAAATTGGATTTCCTAAGTTCAAATGTAAGCATAAGTGCAGAGCAAGCTATACGACGAATCGTGTAAATAATAACATCAGGATCACTGAATCAGATCAAAATCACAGGATGTACATCAAGCTTCCCAAACTAGGCGAAGTCAAAATAAAGCTTCATAGGCTCCCACAAGGCAGTTTAAAATCAGTAACTGTATTCAGACAAGCAGACAAATACTATGTATCTATCTTATTTGAAGAAGAAATAGAAATAAGCAAATGCCCGATAATCAAAGGTATTGGCTTAGATTATTCTCAAAAAGAACTGTATGTAGATAGTGAAGGAAATCATTGTGGATATCCACATTATTATCGTGTCAGTGAAAGAAAGCTGGCAAGAGAAAATAGAAAACTATCAAAGATGAAAAAAGGAAGTAATAATTACATCAAGCAAAAAGCAAAGATTGCAAAATTACATTTACATATCGCTAATCAAAGAAAAGATTTTCTACACAAAGAAAGTAGGAAGATAGCCAATTCTTACGATTATGTTGCAGTAGAAGATATTGATATGAAAGCATTGAGTCAGGCACTTCATTTAGCAAAGAACCTATTAGACAATGGATTTGGAATGTTTCGTAAGATGCTGGAATATAAGCTAGAAGAACAAGGGAAAGTCTTAGTCAAGGTAGATAAATGGTATGCAAGTACACAAATATGTCATCAATGTGGATCAAAACAAAAGATGGAATTAAAAGAACGTCAATATATTTGTCCAAAATGTGGATATGAAGCAGACCGAGATGAGAATGCAGCAAAGAACCTAAGAGAAGAAGGAAAACGGATACTAGAAAGTATCTGATGAAAGATAATAAAAAGAACCGAAGGACGAGCGGGGATAGCTTGCGAATGCTTGAAACGATAGTTTCATCGAACAAGAAGCCCCACTTCTATGCTTTGCATAAGTGGTGGGAGTACGTCACTCAACTTATTGAAGTTGAGAAAACAGATGATATTGTTTCTGATTTAAAGAATATTATTGATTTATCACAAAAACAGGCATATCAAGCAATTAATACGGCTTTAGTTTATCGAAACTGGTTAATTGGATATAGAATAGCTGAAGAAGAACTAAAGGATGAAGATCGTGCTGAATATGGAACAACACTTATAAGAAAATTATCAAAAGAACTTACAAATGAGTATGGTAAAGGATATACAAAAACAAATCTTTACAGTTTTTATTCTTTCTATAAAATGTATCCAAACATTTTCCACTCAGTGAGTGGAAAATCTGTTCCATTGCTCAGCTGGACTCATTATCGTACTCTAATACAAGTAAAAGATGATAAAGCACGTAACTGGTATGAGAATGAAGCAATTGAACAAACTTGGAGTGTTAGAATCTTGCAACGTAATATTTCATCACAATATTATTATCGTTTATTAAAATCTCAAGTAAAAGAACCAGTAATCGAAGAAATGAAACAACTTACAGGTAATAGTAAATATGATAAGTTAGAATTTATTAAAAATCCAGTGATTGCAGAATTCTTGTCTTTATCAACTGATACATCATTTACTGAAACACAGCTTGAATCAAGTATTATTAGTAATCTTCAAAAATTCTTAATGGAACTTGGAAAAGGATATGCATTTATCTCCAGGCAACAACATATTCATACAGAAAAACAAGATTATTTTATTGACTTAGTTTTCTATAATTACTATTTAAAATGTTTTGTGCTAATTGATTTGAAAACAGAAAAAGTAACACATCAAGATATAGGACAAATGGATATGTATGTAAGAATGTATGATGAATTAAAGCGTACAGAAGGAGATAACCCTACTATTGGTATTATTTTATGTTCAGAAACAGATGAAGATATTGCTCGTTATTCAGTTTTAAAAGGAAATGAACAGTTATTTGCAAGTAAGTATAAACTATATTTGCCTACTGATGAAGAATTAAGAGCTGAAATTGAAGCGCAAAAGACAATATTTAAATTACAACATAATGAATAAATAAAAACGACTAATTAAGAAATAGATTCTTGGTTAGTCGTTATCTATATAAAATCACAACTAATTCAATTGAAATAAACTGCAATATTTCCCCTCATATGAAATATTTATGATATCACACGAAAACTCTGCCATTTTTTAGAACGGAAACGATAATAGAATAAACAACCTCTGATTACCCAGTCTAAACACATCGCCAAGGCAATACCAATCACACCCAGATTACATACAATACCTAGAATATATGAGAAAATAAATCTACCAAATATTGTTGAACAAATGGATACAATCATCGTAAATTTCACATCACCAGTTGCTCTTAATCCATCACTTAATGGCCCAGAGAATGGGAATACAAATGCATTACATACATTGTGTATCAAGACCAATAAGAACACCAGCTGTTTTGTTTCTTCAGTTAATGCATAGAAGTGCAGGATCAGTGGCATAGCAAACAGAATCAAAGCATTCCATATGATTGATATTATAAAGGTAATCTTCAACAGCTTTTTGAAATACATCTCAGCCTGTACAATATCATGATCACCCATCACTCTTCCAATGACAGTGATAAATACTGGACTCATACTAATTCCTGTAAGTGCAGCAAGTGACCAGATACTTTGCGCAACACCATTGGCAGCAATTTGATAGGTTCCAAATAATGCCACAATACTGCTTAACGCCACTTTCACAAGTTGGAAGATACCACTTTCGATACCATTTGGAATCGCAATACTTAATATTCTTTTCAATAAATCTTTATGCCAACTGATGATCCATTTGATTTGATAATATACCATATTCTTTTTATCAAAACACATTATGGTAATCACAACGGCAGAAAAGATTCTTGCCAGTAAAGAGGGATATGCGACACCGGCAACACCGGCATGTAAAACAAATGCCCCAATACAATTTCCAATAACATTAATGATATTAGAACCAATAGAAATATACATCGTTGTTTTCGTTTTCCCAAAACTACGATAAACAGCAGCACCAGCATTATATACGGCAAGTGCTGGATAAGAGTAAATAGAGATACGTAAATATGTCATGCAGGATGCCATTACAGCAGACTCAACATTTCCAAATAATAAACTTAATATGGAACGTGCATTTATCAGAATACACAAGGATATTACAATGGAGAAAAGGGTAGAAAACATCAATAGCTGACTTGCGGACATGCCCGCATGTGTACTGTCTTTTCTTCCGATATATTGACTAATGACAACAGCTCCCCCTGATGCCAGTGCCGTGAAAAGATAAATGAATACCGTATTAAACATATTGACCAAGGATACCCCGGAAACAGCGGCTTCTCCCGCAAAACTTATGATAAATGTATCCGCAAGACCAACCAGCATCACCAGCAGCTGTTCCATAAACAAGGGGAGTATCATTTTCTTTAAATCTTGATTTGTGAACATAAATTACCTTCCCTTTTCTATAAATTTGCGCAAATAAAAGGAAGTATCAATTCTTCCTATTTATTTTGTGCCATCACACCAACAAGTGGATGTGGTTTGTATAATTCTTCCAAATAGTTGATTTCATCTTCAGATAACTTCAGATCAACTGCCTTTACAGCGCCATCAATATGATGTAATTTTGTCGCACCAACAACTGGTGAAGTGGCTTTTGTTAGTAGCCAAGCAAGCGATATTTCTGTCATAGACACATTTCTTTTTTCCGCAAGCTCTTCTACTCTTTTGATGATTTGTAAATCTATATCTGCACTTGCATCATATTTCCCTTTCGCAAATTGATCTTCAACCAACCGTTTTGATTGTTCTCCTGCTTTCTTTGCCAAACGACCAGAAGCTAATGCACTGTATGGTGTTAATGCGATATTTCCTTCTTTACAATAAGGTACCATTTCTCTTTCTTCTTCTCTAAATATCAGATTATAATGCCCCTGAATAGAAATAAATTCTTCCCAGCCATTTGCTCTGGCAATCATATTCGCCTTCGCCAGTTGATAAGCGTAACAATTAGAAATACCAATATATCTTACTTTTCCCTGTTGAATCACACGATGTAGTCCTTCCATGATTTCTTCAATTGGTGTATGGTAATCCCACATATGATAGATATATAAATCCACATATTCCATGCCTAAGCGTTCTAAGCTTGCATTTAGACAGTTTTCTACGTGTTGTTGGCCAGAAATATGTTGGTTGATTTCCTCCTGTGTTCTTGGCGAGAACTTTGTCGCAATGATTACATCTTCCCGTTTTGCGAGTTCTTTAATTGCTTTTCCCAGATAGATTTCACTTGTACCACTTTGATATGCCATTGCTGTATCAAAAAAATTGATACCAGATTCCAATGCATGCTGGATAATCTTTTTACTATCCTCATATGGAAGTGTCCATGTGTGCATGCCTTGTTTTGCATCACCAAATCCCATACAGCCTAGACATATTCTTGATACCTGTAAATCTGAATTACCTAATGTGATATATTCCATTGTTATCCTCCTATTACTTTACAATGATATTGTAATGCGAAGTTCTCAATAAATCTAATACTTCATTTCTATTTACAATCATGCTTTTCAGGCATGATATCTTAGAAGAAAGCGGAAGTGAGGAATGCTTAATATAAAAAATATGGAATGTATAAACATCCCATATGATTGAATTATCGTTGTACTCTGCCTGAGCCATCGCCATTGGCTAGATTTTCTACTTCTTTTACACTGACTCGATTATAATCTCCTTCAATACTGTGTTTTAAACAGCTTGCCGCTACCGCAAATTCTATTGTATCCTGCGGCTTTTTCTTCATAAGCATCGCATAGATCAAACCTGCGCCAAAGGAATCTCCACCACCGACACGATCAACGATGTGTACAGGGTATTTCTTTGAGAAATAGGCTTCATCATTTGTATATAGCATCGCTGCCCAGTTGTTGTCGGATGCAGAAATACTTTCACGTAAGGTAATAGCTACTGCTTTACATCCAAAACGTTTCTTTAATTGTTTTGCGACATCGATATATCCTTCCTGATTTAACTGACCACTTGTGATATCCGTATTGCTTGCTTTGATACCAAATACTTTTTCAGCATCTTCTTCATTCGCGATGCATACATCCACATATTGCATTAGCTCACCCATGACTTGTCCTGCTTTTTCACTTGTCCATAATTTCTTACGGAAGTTTAAATCACAGGAAATCATGACACCTTTTTCTTTAGCGGCTTTACATGCTTCTAGTGTGATAGTGGCAACAGTATCGCTTAATGCTGGTGTGATTCCGGTGAAATGAAACCAATCTGCACCTTCAAATATTTCAGACCAGTTGAAATCTTCTGGTTTTGCTTCTGCGATGGCAGAATGTGCACGATCATAAATGACCTGTGATGCACGCTGACTGGCACCTTTCTCCAAATAATAGATACCAACACGATCTCCACCACGGGTAATCATAGAAGTATCAACACCATATTTTCTTAGATCATTTACAGCACACTGTCCTATATCATGCATTGGCAGTTTTGTGACAAAAGCCACGTCCTGTCCATAATTAGCAAGTGATACTGCGACATTGGCTTCTCCACCCCCAAAGGTTGCCTCGAAGTCGTTTGCCTGGGTAAAACGATAATAGCCATGTGGTGCTAATCGCAGCATGATTTCTCCAAACGTAATAACTTTCATATTAATTTTTCTCCTTTACTAGATGAAGCGCAAAGCCATGCACTTCTTCATTTGCGTAAATAAATGTCAAATGCCCATTTGCATCATAAACCGCACTGTTCTCATCAAATGTAAATCCTGCCTGTTTTAGATAGAAAACCGCACGCTCCACATTGCTGGTCGAATATGCCAAATGCCCTATTTTTCCATAAGCTGGTTTCTTCATAAGCTCAACATCTCCAACGAAGATGGATTTTTCACGATCATCTGATGCTTCATAACTGAATTTATTTAATATATCTGCACATAGATCACTTTGATCTTCTGCATTAATACCTACATGTGCTAATTTCAAATTCAACATTTTCTTTACTGCAGTTCTTGTTAAATGTTCTATCTGATCAAAATCTTTTGTTTTAATCAACTCTTTTGGTACCATCCATGTACCACCACAAGCAATGATTTTATCAAAGGATAAATATGCGGATAAGTTATTTTCATTTACACCCCCTGTTGGCATAAAGCGTAAATCTTTATATGGCGCAGACATAGCCTTAATCGCTTTGATACCGCCATTTGCCTCTGCAGGAAAGAATTTTACGATAGATAGACCCAGTTCTATTGCTTTTTCTAAATCACTAGGCGTTGCACAGCCAGGTAAAATAGGCACCTGTTTTTCTAAACAGTAAGAAACAATCGCTGGATTCAAGCCAGGACTTACAATAAACTGCGCACCGGCATCTAATGCGGAATCTACTTGTTCCTTTGTCAGAACTGTACCAGCCCCAATAATCATATCTGGACATGCTTTTTTCATTTCTATCATGGCATCATGGGCACATGCTGTACGATAGGTGACCTCCGCAATCGCAAGACCGCCTTTACATAAAGCCTTTGCTAATCCTGATGCAGCTTCTACATCATCTAATGCAATCACTGGTACAATTCCTAATTCGTATATTCTTTTCATTAATGCTATATTATTCATTCTCTTTTCTCCATTCCATTCCTCCACCATTCATTGGAGAACTTGCTAATTGTGTATAAATTGATAGAATTCCTTTTTCATATTTTGCTTTCTTTGGCTTCCAGTTTTGTTTACGCTGTGCAAGTATTTCATCAATTTCTTTATCACTCATCATCTCACCATGAATACCAACAATGGCTAGTTTACGTTCTTTTACACTGATTTGAATTAAGTCACCATCTTCTACAAGAGCGATTGGTCCACCTTCTTGTGCTTCTGGTGATACATGTCCAATGGCAGGACCTTTTGATGCACCTGAAAATCTTCCATCTGTGATCAATGCGATGGATGCACTTAATTCTGGATCAGAGGCAATGGCTTCGGTAGTATAAAACATCTCTGGCATACCACTGCCTTTTGGACCTTCATATCTGATAAATACGGCATCTCCAGGCTGGACTTTTTTCTTTATAATGGCATCAATAGCATCTTCTTCACAATCAAATACACGGGCTTTTAATATCGTTTCCTGCATAGGTTTTGGCACTACAGAGTGCTTCATGACAGAACCAAGTGGCGCAAGATTTCCTTTTAATACTGCGATTGTTCCATTTTCTCCAATTGGATGATCATAAGGGAAAATCACATCTTCTTTTTTTATGCCTGTTTTTTCTAACAAGGCAGCACATCGCTCATAGTATCCATTCTTTTTCAAATCTTCTAAGTTTTCTCCCAATGTTTTGCCTGTTACCGTCATGACATCCAAATGCAGCTGGTCTTTGATTTCTTCCATCACTGCTGGAACTCCTCCTGCATAATAAAAATATTGTGCAGGCCATTTTCCTGCTGGTCGGATATTTAATATATAATGTGCCCCTCGATGAAGTCGATCAAAGCTGTCACTATCTAATTCAATACCAAATTCTTTTGCGATTGCTGGTAAATGCAACAGACTATTGGTAGAACCAGATATTGCCGCATGTACTTTAATGGCGTTTTCAAATGATTTCCATGTAACGATATCACTAGGCTTTATATCATGTTCCGCAAGCCAAACTGCTTGTTTCCCAGCTTTTTCTGCTACATCTTTTAAATCTTCGCAAGTCGCTGGCATCAAGGCACTACCTGGTAACATCAAGCCCAATGCTTCCGCCATAATTTGCATCGTAGAAGCAGTCCCCATAAAACTACATGCCCCACAACTTGGACAGGCATGGTGTTTATAATATAGAAATTCTTCTTCGCTAATTTCTCCACGCTGTGCCATTGCACTATAGGCACCAATTTGTTCAAGTGTTAATAGATGAGGACCAGCTTCCATCACACCTCCTGTCACAAATATACAAGGGATATTATTTCTTCCGGCTGCCATCAAATGGGCAGGCATTCCTTTATCACATGAAGCGATATACACAGCACCATCAAATGGTGTAGCCTGCGCATGTGTTTCAATCATTGCCGCAATTAAATCACGTGAAGCTAAAGAATAATTAATCCCATCGTGTCCTTGGGACTGTCCATCACAGATATCTGTTGTAAAGTATCTGGCACCCTTACCATTGGCCTTTTTGATTCCTTCGCATGCTTTCTCTACGAGTGTAAATAAATGTGCACTGCCTGGATGGGAATCCCCAAAGGTACTTTCTACCATGATTTGTGTTTTAGATAAATCATCAATACTCCATCCCATTCCTATTCTTAAGGGATCCATTTCTGGTGCTATCTTTCTTATTTCCTGACTTTTCATATCCATCCTCCGCAAGACATATGACGTCTTATGTCTATATTGTAATCGCTTTTCTTATAGACACAATAGCGCAAAGAAAAAAAGTAAGATATTCCACTTTCTGTGAAATTTCTCACTTTTTTTATCATTTTTGAATCATCTTTTTTGCGCATCTTTGATTCTCATCAATGTGTTTTTTCATTGCATTATAAGCTCCTTGTTCATCATGTGCCGCAATACAATTTACAATCTCTCGATGCGTATGAATGGTTTCTTCTTTTAATATTGATTGTGTTAAAGAAATAGATGTTGTTACACCAACACTGATAATTGGAATCAAATTAGATATTACCAGATTATCTGTACAGTTTGCGATTAGTGTATGAAATTTAATATCTGCCTGTGTATGATCCTTGTTTTCTTTTAACTGTGCTTCTATTACATCACAAAGCTTTTTTAATTCGCTGATTTGTTCATCACTTGCTGTTTTGGCAGCACACTTTGCCATATTGGGTTCTATCCATGAGCGTAACTCTAAAGTATCTAAAAATAACTTTTCTTTATCTTCAACATAATTAAATCCCAATGGATCATCAATTTGCCCTGTATGTTCACTTACAAATGTACCAATCCCCCGCTTAATTACTAAAACGTTTCTGGAAACTAATATCTTAACCGCTTCACGCACCGTACCTCTGCCTACATTTAAAGCCTCCATTAATTCCATCTCACTTGGTAATTTATCTCCAGGATGCAATTGCCTGTCTTTGATTAAATCGTTGATTTGATCTGCGACAGAGTCCGCCAATAGTTTCGTTTTATTCATTTTTTCTAACATGTGTATCCCTTCTCCCTATATACTTTCATTTTAGGGCAGATTACAATAGAAAGTCAATAAGCACACGAGAATGTGTGCTTATTGATCTTATTTTAATTCAGGGAAATAATCACCATTGGCTTCTATTAATTTATCTAATACTTCTCTGGCTTTTTTCGCATCATTAATCAAACGATTTAATGTTAATGCCTGTAAAGCTTTTTGATAAGAATGTTCAAAATATGCATCCACTGTCAATTTCTCATAAGCCACCTGCTGTTCCAGCAAGCCTTTATAGAAGGTTGGAATATTGCCAACACCCATTGGTCTTGGGCCATTTGCGCCTAATTCTGCCGCAACTTCAACCATAGCATCATCCTGCATGTTTGCGATCAAACCATTATTTTCTGTAATGATAATATGACGGTTATTGCGATTATATGCGATATCCATTGCGACATCAATCATAAATTCCGCATGTGCATCTTCATGGATATCCACAAGTCCTTTTGTTGTGCCTGCTTCGATAATCTTATTACATTCTTCAAACACACGTTTTTCACGGCCATTTCTTACTTCATCTGTACGTGTATATTCTGGATTTAAGTGTTCCAGTTTATAATATGGATATAGATAGTATTGATCATAAGAGTTTGGCAGGAATTCAGGGAAATCTTCCATCATTTGTTGTACATAGCCATATGTATCTAGCCAGGATTGATCACGCTGTTCAGCATCCTGTGGTAAAAAGCCACGTTCATGAATGATTTCTCTTAATTTTGGCAATAAATCTTCACCTGTTTCTACATTATATAAATGTGTAAACCAACCATAGTGATTTAAACCAAAGTATACAGGATCTAACAAGTGAAAGTCACACCCTAAAGAACGGCTGGCAGAACGTACAATATTTTCAGGCTGATCACAGATATTCAAGATTCGTTTATCGTCAGGGAATTCTCTGCGTAAAGCTTCTGCGACAATTGCTGCTGGATTGGAATAGTTTAAAATCCATGCTTCTGGTGCATATTTACGAATATCATATACCGCTTTAATCATTTCTTTTGTGGAACGAAGGCCATACGCAAAACCACCTGCGCCCACTGTTTCTTGACCAATTAATCCCATACGCAAAGGTATTTTTTCATCTAGTTCACGCATTGCATATTTCCCTACACGCATTTGCATGAATACAAAATCCATATCGGTATATGCTTCTTTGATATCTGTCGTATAAGAGAATTCTACCTCAGGTGCATTATCCTGAAACAACAGTTTTCCAAATTCTCCGATTGGTTTTTGACGTTCTCCATCAATATCAAATAATACCAGTTTATTTAATGGGAACTCTTTCTGCATTCTACAGAAGCTTTTTAAAAAGCCTGGTGTAAAGGTACTTCCTCCACCAACTATTACAATATTATATTTTTTCATTTTATTCACTCTCCATTTTAAATTTTATAATTTATTCATTTAAAACCCAGTAAGTATCATACAAAGTAAAGGTATGGATAAGATGGAACATACCGTAGTAAGGAATACTGTTTTACTTGATAACTGCACATTGCCATCATACACATTTGTCATAATCACAGCATTGGTTGCCACAGGCATCGCTAGTGTAATCGTCACAACATAAACCAAAATCTCATTTGTGACAAACATATGCATAATTCCATATACAATTAGTGGGAATAGTAATAATTTTAAGAATATAAACGGTATCACCTTTAAATCATCAAACACATGCTTCATATCCACATCCGCAAGGGATGAGCCGATAATCAACATGCCCAAAGGTGTTGTGATATTTCCTAAATATGTACAGCTTTGCCATATCATTTGTGGCTCTTTGATATCACATAAACATATAACACAGGCAATTAAAGCTGCCACAATACAGGGATTGATAAAGTCCTTCAGACTTGTTTTTGCTCGATGCCCGCCATTCACAAGAGATATTCCATAAGTATACATCAATACGTTGTGAGGCAGCTGAAATAAAGCTGCATAGATCAATGCACCTTCTCCAAATATTGCGGATATGACAGGAAATCCAATAAATCCTGCATTTGGAAATATAAACATAAATTTATAAAGTGAGCTATCCTCCTGTACATGTAAAATTTTATTAATGACAATAGAAATAGGTGGTAACAGCATATTCACACCAGATACAACAAGTAAAACATAAAATAGTTCCATACGATCATCAAAAGGACAGCCATTTTTGACAGAGGCGATAATCAAACCAGGAACACCTACTGTCATCACAAGCTTCGATAACATTTTATTTTCTGCTTTGCCAAGGATATGATAATGATTACATAAATATCCAACAATCATGAGAGAAAATAAAATAAACATCTGAAGAAAAATATTTGAAAAATCCATGAAAGGCTCTCCTTTCTTATCAAAAAGAGGAGTCTATAGAATACGCTTTCCATAAACTCCTCAAACAATCATTTATGCAAGAAAGTTTAAGCGAAGTGTTAAAAGAGTGATGAGTAAGAAGAAACAGAAGATGAAGATACTTCCACCCAGTTCTTTACCAACAAAAGATTTACTCATAGCCTGAAATGCAGATTTAAATGGTTTTTCATAAACATCCATCGCTTTATATAATACATAGGCGAACAAGCACAAGTAAAGAATATTCATAGAACATATCTGCGCAACCATTAAAATCGTAAGGTTTAAATAAACGCTCTCATAGTTTTCATATGCCAATAAACGTTTTCTCGTAAGAAACAGCATATACCCCACGAATGGATTTAGGAATGCGGCAATCATATTCAGATTCACAAGTGGATTTGTTTCGATAAGATTCATCATTGTGATTCCACTACTTGAAGCCTTCATTTGCATAGACATCACATATAGAAATGGTGCCATACAACAAAGAACAGTCCCAATCAACATGATTTTAGATAGTCTTTCAATTTTGGTTTGTTTTTTCTGTGCGATTTTTACTGCTTTTTTTGGTTTCTTCTGTGTTAATCTTATTGTATTTGTTTTCATATCTTCTTCAACCCTTCACTTTTTCTTTGCCTATTTTAATTCAGGCCAATATGCTTTATTTGCTTCGATTAAATCATCTAGAATTTGTTTTGCGACAGCTGCACTTGGAACGGTTTTTGATAAAGTAAGTGCCTGCCACAGTTTTTGATAGCTTCCTTCTATCCATGCTTCTACTACCAGTTTTTCCACACAAACCTGTTCGCTCATTAAACCTCTTTGGAATGTAGGAATCTTGCCCATTGCCATAGGTTCATAGCCATCTTTTCCAACGATACATGGAATCTCTACCATTGCGGTTGGATCAAAGTTTTCGATTGCACCATTATTTTCTACAATCAATAGCATACGTTCTTTTGTATTATAAGTCAATGCTTTCGCCAAGTCTACAATATAAGATGCATGTCCATTAATACTTAGTGTTGTGTCCTTTGCGCTACCTGCTTGTACGATACGTTCACATTCCCCAAAAATCTCTTTTTCTCTACCATCCATTACTTCATTTGCACGTGTATAATTTGGATTTGATTCTTTCACTACATAATCTGGGTATAGGTAATATTTCAAATAAGTATTCGGTAGTGTTTCAGGATCTAATGCATATACATCTTTTGCTTTTTTCATTGTGTCATCCCAACTGCTGCCCGGATGTTGTGGATCTACACCATCTTTTGAAGCATATCCATATTGTTTCACATGCTCTTTGATTTGTGGCATTAAATCGTTTCCTTCTTTATCTTTGATACTTGTCCACCAGCCAAAATGATTTAATCCATAATAACGTACTTCCATATCTTTACGTGATTCTAAACCAATGGCTTTTGCCATACGTGTTTCAATACCGATTGGCATATCACAGATATTGATAATCTTAGAATTAGGACGTAAGCGACGTGTCGCTTCTGCCACGATTGCTGCTGGATTAGAATAATTTAACATCCAAGCATTTGGTGAATATTTTTCCATGTAGTCAAGGATTTCAATAACGCCACCGATAGAACGCATACCATAAGCAATTCCACCAGGACCACAAGTTTCCTGTCCTACTACACCATATTTCAAAGGTATCTTTTCATCTTTTTCACGCATCGCATATAGACCTACACGAATATGTGCCATACAGAAATCTACATCTGTAAATGCTTCTTTTGGATCACATGTTGCGATAAAGTTAATTTCTGGATCACGCTCACGAATAATAATTTCACAAGCTTTTGCGACTTTATCCTGACGTTCTTCATTATTATCATAAAACTTAATCTGACGAATTGGGAATTCATCTGCGTGTTCTAGTAACATCATAACGATTCCAGGAGTGAAGGTAGACCCTCCTCCTGCAATCACGATTGAACTTTTTTTCATAGGTATAAACCTCTTTTCTATTTTAATAAATTTTCAAATTCTTCTCGTACACTTGGAACACTTAAACCTACAATTACCTGTAAAGCTTTCCCCTTGTGTACCAAACCATGAGCACCTGCTTTTTTGAATACTGCAAGTGGAGCGACGATACTATCATCTTTTACTGTTACACGTAAACGTGTTGCACAGTTTGTGACATCCTGAATGTTATCTTTACCGCCCAGTGCTTCTAAGAATGCAGCGGCTTTTGCGGCATTGCCACCTTCTACTTTTACATCTTCTTTTGGATCATTACTTGTGTCTTCATCACTGCCTGGAACTGTTCCTGCAGCTTTTGCGGCTTTATATTCTTTTTTAGATACTAATTTTACTTCTTCATCATCATCTTCACGTCCTGGTGTCGCAAGATTCATTTTCAAAATCATGAAACGGAATACGATAAACCAAATACCACTAAATACTAGACCAATGACTACCTGAATCACATATGTCATACCATGTGTTGCCCCTAATGGTAACCAGTTTAATGCTGCCCAGTTGATTAAACCACTTGAGAATTCCCCAGATACACCAGCCATAAATTCCACCATGGCAAGTGTTGCGGCAAGTAATGCATGTACAAAGAATAATACTGGTGCGATAAATAAGAATGTAAATTCAATAGGTTCTGTGATACCAGCAAATGCAGCTGTTAATGCGACTGGAAGCATCAAACCTAAGACTTCTTTTTTCTTGTTTGGTTTTGCGGTTACATAGAATGCAGCCCCAATTCCAATAGGTGCGAATACTTTTGAGTGTCCATACAGTGCAAATCCACCAGCAGGGAATAATGTTGATAAGCTTTCTGTAGATTTCGCAAATTCTGGTAAACCTAATGCCCAAGCTGCTTTGAATCCGCCCTCAACTACAATTGATTCATAAGCCATTGGCATATAGATGAAGTGATGTAATCCAGTTGGAATTAAGATACGTTCACAGAATGTATATACCCAAATTCCTAATGCACCACTTGAAATAAAGAAGCTCTGCATACCTGCGATTAAGCTCTGTACTCTTGGCCAGATTGCCATAAATAAGAATGCAACTGGAATCATTACGAAGAATCCGATTAAGCAGATAAATGATGATCCTTTGAATACCCCTAACCATTCAGGCAGCTCTGTATCGAAATAACGATTATGTAAGAATACAACAATACCTGCGATTGCCAAAGCACCAATCATACCTGTATCTAATGTTTTGATACTTGCGATGGATGCTAAACCAGTTCCACTTGCTGCTTCAATACTGAAATCAACACCAAAGCTGGATCCCCAGTTTGTCAACATGGCTGCTAACATATAGTTGAATGTTAAGTAAAGAACAAATGCTTCCATACAAGCACGTGCATTTTGTTTTTTCGCTAACCCGATTGGTAAAGCAATCACGAACAATAACGGTACTTGTCTAAATAGTGTCCATGCTCCTTCCTTAATTACATACCAGAACTGATACCACCCAGTTTCTGGAGCAGCAATACTGCCGATAATCATCTCTGATTGGAATACGGTACATAAACCAACCATGATTCCTGAGAAGGCAAATAATAGTACGGGTGTAAACATTGCCCCTCCGAATCTTTGAATCTTTTGCATCATAAATTCATGTCTCCTTTTCTTCTTGTCAAATCACTTTGTTCTCTTGACGTAATACATCATACCACATGTGTAATCGTTTACAATATTTCAAACATCTTCTGTTTTCATGTCCATTTGTAGAAATTTTTCACAATTTTTGGAATATTATCCAGTAC
Organism: Absiella sp. AM29-15; assembly: GCF_003434225.1. NCBI lineage: Bacteria > Bacillati > Bacillota > Erysipelotrichia > Erysipelotrichales > Erysipelotrichaceae > Amedibacterium > Absiella sp. AM29-15. The sequence continues at coordinate 40,764 of NZ_QVFL01000007.1, read as the reverse complement.
CAGAAAAAAAAGAAAAACCAGTGTTTACTGGTTAAAAAAGTTATGTAAAAATACCGCAATTCCTTCCTCATCATTGGACTTTGTGATATAAGATGCCGCTGATTTCGTTGATGGAAAGGCATTTTCCATTGCCACCCCATAAGGTATAATGGATAACATCTCATCATCATTGTTACTATCGCCAAAAGCAATGACCTGGTCCAAATGGATATCCAATTGATCACAAAGTGATAACAATGCCTGTGCCTTACTTACATGGATATCTGTGATTTCCAAAGAACCTTCACTAAGGTAAAAATAATTAAATTTTTCAGGATACTTTTTACGAATGGCATCTTCTGCCCTGTGCAAAATCTTAGGATTACCTCTGATACATAGTTTATTGGCGGCATTATGAATATGATTCTCTAAGTGCTCAACCATATTTGCATTTCTTGCCATATAAGCAAATTGACGCAATCTTACCACTTTAGATGCACGCATTGGTCGATAAAGACGTTTCGCGATTTCCCTTTTGATTGCCAAAGGTAGTGTATAACTACATGCATAGTTGCCTTTTTGAGAAACGATCACAAACAAATGCATCGCATGCGCAATCTTAATCATTTCTGATATGGCATCTGGAGGTACTTGTGGAAACTGAATATTTACATCCTTCTTTACATGATAAATGCCAGCACCATTGCCATGCAACAGATAACCATCATAGCGTTTTAATTCTAATTCATCCACAATGCTCTTTAATTCAAAAGGTGCTCTCCCACTACAAATCGCAATCTTCACTCCTTGTTGTTGGAGTTTCATCAATATCTTCTTTGTTTCATTACCTATTTTTCCTTTGCTGTTAAATAAAGTTCCATCCACATCACAGGCAATTAATTTTATATTACGCAAGTTCAAGAATATCGCTATCCTTTACCTTTACCTGTTCTCCAACATGATAAGAAACGATTTGTTTATCTAGTGGATTTATTACAATGACTGGTGTAATCAATGGAATATTTTCTTTTTCCATAAATGCGCGATCTACCTTAATAATCGGCTCCCCTGCCTTTACCTTATCATTCACATTCTTTAATACCTCAAAGCCTTGTCCTTTCAAGTTTACTGTTTCCAAACCACAATGCACCAGAACTTCAATTCCTTCAGGACTCGTCATTCCAAATGCATGGTGTGAATCAATCAACATGGTTATTGTGCCATCAATTGGTGCGCATAAAACATCTCCAGTTGGTTCAATCGCAATACCATCGCCCATCATCTTTTCTGAAAATACTTCATCAGGTACCTCACTCAAATCCTTACATACACCATCGATTGGTGCTTTGATCGTAAAATTTTTACTTTTCTTTTTAAATATTGAAAACATATCTTATACCTCTCCTTCTTCATGGCTGCATTATATCATGAAGGAATCTATGTTTCCTTGTTCTGGATTGTTTTCGTATTGATATACATTCTTCGTTCTTTTTCACAAAAAGTGGAATTTCTTCCACTTTTCATTTACTTTCTTCTATTGACTTGTTATGTTGATACATTGCATATCTTAAAAACAACATTTCTACTACAAAGAAAAACATAGTTACCGGTTCAAATCTATGGTTTTCAATCATAATCGGTTTTGACATAGATGAAAAATATACTGCGACATCCGCTAATTCAGCTAATGTATTATGTTGCATTCTTGTGATTGTAACAATTTTACAATCTTTCTCTTTTAATTGTTTCCCAAACTTGCATATCTGGGCACTTTCCCCACCCAATGAGAAAAGAAAAACAACATCCCCTTCTCTTAAATTATTCAATAAAAATCCTATCTCTGCAGTCCCATTGATCATATAAACAATAACATTCAGCTTAAACATCAAGCGTTTTAATTCTCTGACCGCAGATTGTTGAATCACGCCACTGCCATATGCAAAGATTCTTTTCGCATGATAAATCTCATCGCAGACTTTATCTAAATTTTGTTCTGTAAAACTTTGAATGCCTTTGATATAGCTTTGAGATATAGAATCAATCTTTTCATCCGTTAATTCATTTTCTTCAACATTTTCCATTCTTAAATAGAATTTCAATTCACTGAATCCCTGTAGAGATATTTTTTTCGCAAACCGTAAAATTCCTGTTCTAGAAACATTGCACTTCTCTGCCACTTCTTCAATCGTCATTGCTGCACATTCTCTTTTATGATTGGCAATATAGCCCCATATGTGTAAATCATTCATGTTTAAATCATCATAATGCTGATTCACCAACTCATCAAGCTTCATATTTTCATCTCCATATATAACGCCACTTTTTATTATAACAGTTTTTCTTGTGTTTTTAGAATTTTAAAAAATTAATTAATATTTTATTCTTGTTTTTAAGAATATACAAAAAATAGGAAAAGGCGTTTCTGACTTTTCCTATCTTTTTCACTATTTCAATGTTGGCCAGTAATCTTTATTTGCTTCAATTAAATCATCTAAAATCTGTTTAGCTACAGATGCACTAGGTACTGTTTTAGATAATGTAATGGCCTGCCATAATTTCTGATAGCTTCCTTCTATCCATGCTTCCACAACCAGCTTTTCAACACATGCCTGTTCTGTCATTAAACCTCTTTGGAAGGTAGGAATTTTTCCCATTGCTAATGGTTCTGGGCCATCTTTTCCTACAATACAAGGGATTTCTACCATCGCTGTTGGATCAAAGTTTTCAATTGCACCATTATTTTCAACAATCAACAACATTCTTTCTTTTGTATTAAATGCAATTGCACAAGCTAAGTCAACGATAAAGCTTGCATGAACACCAACAGCAAATTCATTGCCTTTCATCGTACCATTCTCTACGATTTTTGCGGCCTGACCAAATACTGTTTTTTCACGTCCATCCATGACCTCATTTGCACGTGTATAGTTAGGATCAGAATGTTTTACTACATAATCTGGATATAAATAATATTTCAAATAAGTAGAAGGCAGAGTATTAGGATCTAATGCAAACACATCTTTTGCCTTTGTATATGTTTCCTGCCAGCTTGCATCTTTGTGCTGGAAATCTTCTGTATTGACAGCATAGCCATATTGAGAAATATGTTCTTTCAATTTTGGCATTAAATCATTGCCATCTTCATCTTTGATACTTGTCCACCATCCAAAGTGGTTCAATCCATAATAACGGATTTCCATTTCTTTACGTGATTGTAAACCTAAAATTGTTGCCATTGTTGTTTCAAGACCTACTGGCATATCACAAATATTGATAATACGTTTACCAGGGCGTAAACGACGAGTTGCTTCCGCTACGATGGCAGCTGGATTAGAATAGTTTAATAACCATGCATCTGGAGAATATTTTTCCATATAATCTGCGATTTCAATTACTGGTCCAATAGAACGCATTCCATAAGCAATTCCACCAGGTCCACAAGTTTCCTGTCCGACAACGCCATATTTCAATGGAATCTTTTCATCAAGTTCTCTCATGGCATATAATCCAACACGGATATGTGCCATAACAAAATCAATACCTGTAAAGGCTGTTTCTGGATCTGTTGTATAATTAAATTCAATTTCTGGAGCTTTCTCTTTCATCATGATTGCACAAGCTTTTGCCAGTTTTTCCTGACGCTCTGCATTATTGTCATAAAGTGTGATTCTTTTAATTGGAAAGCGGTCCTGGTTTTCTAATAACATTAATACGATACCTGGAGTAAAAGTACTTCCTCCACCCGCAATACAAATAGATGATTTTCTTCTCATATAAATTCCTCCTATTTCATCTCTTTTTCTCGACTCCTATATATAACAACACTTTCCCTGCTTATTCAATGTTTCACACAGTCTTAGGTCCTGTGGCCTTTTTTCGTGATATTTCACAGAAACTGGAATTTAATTCAAAAGGATTTTTTTCTGTTTTTTTGTATGTTTTTGGAATAAGATTTCTAAGTCCTAAAAATTATGTTACAATTATCCTGCAAAAAGAAAGGGGTTTTCTAAATGACAGAAATGATAGATTTATGAATTTAGATGAACTTGTAAATAAATATCACACAGATTTAAACCCTAATGATTTATACATATGGGAATATCTAAGCAAACACCGAATGAAATGCAGCGAAATGACAATTGAAGAATTAAGTAAACAGTGTAATGTTTCAAAAACAAGTATCATAAGATTTGCGAAAAAACTATCATTAAGTGGCTTTAGTGAACTGAAAACGTATTTAAAAATGCAGCCATCTTCACAATCAAATCTAAACAATTCCAATTTAGATATGCTTTGTAATGGTTATATCCAGAGTATTCAAGAGTTGAAAGAAAGAAATATGGAGTCTGTTTTTGAAATTATCTATCATGCCAAGCGTGTTTTTCTTTATGGCTCAGGTGCTGTACAACTGAATGCCGCAAAAGAGTTATATCGTATGTTTTTCAATGGCGGTGATTACTTCTATTATTTCGATGGAAAAACCGATATTGATGATATCTTATATAACTTTAACCAAGGGGATGTCATGATCATGATTTCCTTAAATGGCGAAAGTGATTTAACAATAGAATTTGCAAGAAAGATGAAATTAAAGGATATTCCTATCATTTCTATCACCAAATCAAAACATAATACCCTTGCTAGTTTAAGTGATGAGAACGTTTATTTTTCAACAACGAATTTAAAGCTTCCTGGGGAACATGGCAGAAAATTTGAATCTACAACAGCATTCTTTATTTTATGTGAAATATTCTATATCCGATATCAAGAATATAAAGCAGAAAAGGAAAAATCACAAACCGAATAAACATATAGCGTACAGAAAAGGTATGAGAACTAATGTTTCCATACCTTTTTACAGCTCTTCTTCTGTGATATTCCATTTCTTTAATGATTTTTTAAACTCCCGCTTCGCATCCCCACTTACATGATGTTTTAATAGTGCTAAAATCTTCTTTGCATATGGTTCTTTCATATACTTAGAAATTTCCGCAATTAATTCTTTCATATCCGTTGTCGGTTTTTGATTCATCACTCTTGTGATCATATGATATATTTTTTGATTAAGCTCCTCACTTACTTTATTTAAAATATCACTTTCCCTACCCGCAAGCCAAATACTCTCTAATCCAAAATATATGAACTCTCGATATTCTTGATAAGACAAATCTTTCATCCATTTCTTTTCCTTATTCAAAAAGCAATCCATCACAAACCATAATAATTCTACATCTTCTTCATGATAACGATATCCACAACCATAATAGGTGATACAACAATATTTTACAATATCATACCCATCATCTGACAATATATATTCCTTGATACCCTCTACACCTTTTTCAATTCGTATAATTCTAGCAAGCAAGTTTGCTTTTTCACTTGGTTCTGTTTCTAATTCAGAATCATCGATTGCTTCATTTCTTTTCTTTAATTCTGACAAGCCTTTTTCTGCATTGATCGTAAAAATACTTTGTGCTGCATCCAAACGAATTATAAAACTTTCATCATAAAGTGCCTGATACAAATATGGTAAATAATCTTCATTATTTGTGAGTCCCATTGCTCTGACTATTTCTCTTTTGAATGGCTCTTTAGAATCAAATGCTTGCCTTATATCTTCATCACTTACATATGTCAAAGCATTATTTTTGTTAATTACTTCATACTTCATAAAAGAAGGCCTCCTCTTTTTTACTTTATTATACGCTATTATCCTTAGTTTCCTCAAAAAAAGAATCAAGAGATTTCGTACACTCCTGATTCTACTTAAAGTTATCTTTTTTTATTCAAAGTCTAATATAACCGTATCCTTTAATGGATTTTTAGAATATGCTCGAATCAAATGGTGCAAATATGTAGAAAAATCACTAAAATCTTCCATGGAAACCTTTCCTTCATATAAATACAGTATTCCTTCAAAAGATAAGGTCAAATCGCTTAAATACCTGCGATTAAAACCACTACCATCAAAATAATTAAATCCTACATACTCATCCTCATGTTCATAGATATAATCATCAAGGTTTTCTATTTTAAATGCATCTTGTTCGATTAAAGTTAGAATTTTTTCTGCACTTTCTTTTATTTTCGTTTTTTTGCCGATTAATTCAAACTGCTCAAGAACAAAAGACTTAATATTCTGTCTTAGCACCTTTGATTGTAGCTTTAATACTACATAATCGTCATTTTCCTCCACATCATATAAATCAGGATTAATTATTTTTTCTAATTCTTTCAATACTTCATCTGTTGTATTCCTATTGTGATTGAAGAAACGCCTTTCCTTTTTTACAACAATCTCTGTAGCAATGACTGCTTTTGCATATTTTCCCATGTTTTATCTCCTCCTATCAAATTTAATCAAAATCGATGACAACAGTATCCTTTAATGGATTATCTGAACACATACGAATCAGTTTGTGTAAATATGTAGATAGAAAACGATCATCTTCTAAAATCGCCTTTCCCTCATACAGATAATAGAATCCTTTCCATTGAGTGATAAGTCCACTTATATATCGATACTTTGGCCATCCCCAATCTACGATGCCAAGATCAATATCATTAAATTGATATCTATATTCATTAATTTTCTCTAAAGGCACTTCTCCAGATTCTATTGCAGTTAACATCTCATCCATATCTTTTACTTGTACTTTTTTGGCATCTGAATTAAAGATTTCTACCTGTTCCAAAACAAAAGCTTTAATATTTTTCCGGAATATATCCTCCTTTAAGATAAAATCTACTTCATTTTTACTTTCATAAATGTTATACAACTCTAAATTAATCATTTCACCCATTTTCTCAATTACTTCATCTGTTGGTGTTTCAATCGGAAAATATCTGTCTTGCTTTTTTTTCACAACAATTTCTAATGCTACCATTGCTTTTGCATATGTCCCCATATTATTACCTCCTTCATTTTCTTATATTATAACGCGTTGGAAAACAGATGCAATGATTTTTATTAATTATTTGATAAATATACATTATATATCATATCTTTATATATTAATATATATAAAGAATATAAAGGATACATATCTAATTAAGAGGTATGTACAAAATATTCATACATCATTTTCCTAATATTACGAAACTGTTCTACAAATAACCATACTCCTTTATACAATTCGTGTTATAATATCTAAGGTAAATGAGGTGTATATCATGAACAAAGATAAACTAAAAGAAATACAAAATGAATTGCCTGAAAATGTTACTTTGGTTGCAGTTAGTAAAATGCATACAAAAGAAGAAATCGACGAGGCATATAAATTAGGCTGCTGTATCTTTGGCGAAAATAAAGTACAGGAAATGAAAGATAAATATAATCCTGATTATACATGGCATATGATTGGACATCTTCAAAGAAATAAAGTAAAAGATGTTGTTCCTTTAGCAAGTATGATTCAAAGTTTAGACAGTTATCGTCTTGCGCAGGAAATTGAAAAACAATGTGCAAAGATTAATAAAGTCATGCCAGTATTGATTGAAGTAAACATCAGTCGTGATCCAGGTAAAACAGGTGTATTATTGGAAGAAGCACCTAGCTTTGTGAAGCAGTGCATGTGTTTGGAACATTTAGATGTTCAGGGTTTAATGTGTGTTGGTCCTTTAACGGATGATGAAGATAAAATTGAAGGTTGTTTTGAAAGAATGCATGCTTTATTCATAAAATTACAAAATGAATATGGTGAAGATAAGTTCAAATACTTATCTATGGGTATGAGTGATGATTATCATATTGCCTTAAGACATGGCAGCAATATGGTACGCCTTGGCAGTATTATTTTTGGAAAACGAAATTACAATAAATAAATGAAGAAAACAAGAAGGCGAATATAAAGTCTTCTTGTTTTCTATACTAAAACATATCACCATAGGTAATACCCTAATAATTAGGGTAAGATTCATCTATTTAACCCTAAATTTTAGGGTTAATTCATATTGCGAAAAGATTTATTATTATCAAATAATATAAGGAGAGCTAAATCACAATGAAAATGAGAGAAGACTATACCTGCCCACTTGAGTTAGTACATGATATGATTAAAGGCAAATGGAAACCAATTATCTTATGGCGGCTTCGCTTAGGAAAAACATCACTTTCAAAACTTGAACAGGATATACAAGGTATTACACAGAAAATGTTATTGCAACATTTAAAAGAGTTAATGGAATATGGCTTTGTAGAGAAACAGACGTATTCCGGATATCCTCTTCATGTGGAATATTATTTAAGTGATCCTATGGGAAAAGAAATCATAGAGGCATTGCGTATTATGCAACATATAGGAATCACATATCTTGAAAAAAATGGCAAAGCAGAAGAATTATTGAAAAAACATATTATCCCAGACTAGATACCCACAAAAAAGTGGGTAATTTACGACGAAAACCTTTCCTGTTATACTTCTTACATAAACGAGGAGGTAATGATATGAAAGTCACAAGTAAAGGAATTGAAAACGGCATCATACGTTCAGAATATGGTATGTATGGAACATGTTTTGATTCTCATCATATTCCATGCTATTCGCTTCCATTCAGAATTGAAGATGCACCCCATGAAACAGTTTCATATGCCTTTGTACTGGAAGATAAAGATGCTTATCCAGTTACTGGATTTACCTGGATCCATTGGATAGGCGCGAATCTTACACGCAAAGAAGTATACGAAAATGAAAGCCTAACAGCCTCAGATTTTATACAAGGTGCAAATAGCTGGATTAGTATACAAGGAAATGAACTTTCCATAGAACAAGCCAGTTTTTATGGAGGCATGACACCACCAGATAAATCTCATATGTATGAACTTCATGTTTATGCATTGGATCAATTACTTGATTTACAAAACGGCTTCTATTTAAATGAATTATTTCATAAAATGAGTGGTCACATCCTTGAAGAATCTGTATTAAAAGGTATCTATCAAAAAAAATGATATGGTATCGTAATATTTCCAAGTACTTTTATTATATATGCGCGCGTAAATCTATAAGATCACATCAATTACAATTATAAATACTCTATCAAAACAAAAGAACGCCCTTAATTCATACAAATAAATATAAATGAATTGCCTGAAAATATTATTTTTGTTGCAGTTAGTAAAATGCATACAAAAGAAGAAATCGACGAGGCAACTGGACGAGGCATCGATAGAATATATGAAGGCTCTATTTTGTTTGGCAGACCATGGCCTGATTACACAGAAAGTACATCTACTATGGTAAAGTTATTTATTCCTCGTGCTAAGCCAGATTTTGCATTTGCGAGAATGATTACAGAAGAACAAAATAGAATTGGCAGATTATTACATATCAATTCTCTTCTTGTATTATCCTGTATTAAATTTGAAAGAAGAACAAATCTTAAACGGATTGTAGAGCTTACCCATATAAGTGAATATAAAGCAAAAAATGCTATAGAAAAATTAGTAGAATCAGGAATGATTGAAGCTTCAGGAAATGGTAAAAATAGAGCATATATATTAAGTTCTAAATTCTATGATCAAAATCATGATGTAATTGGCTATGTAAGGCAAACAGATATTGATGAAGTAAGATATGAAGAGTTAGTACTAAAACTTGCGCAAAGAAGTGATGATGGTATTGGCAGGAAAGATGTATGTAATCTCTTAAAAATTACAAAAAATCAAGCTTATCGATTGTTAAAAAAGTTGGTTGATTCAAATCAGCTGACTATAGTAGGAAGTGGAAAAACAACAAAATATAAAAAGAGATAGCCTTTTCGCGCGCGCGATAGACAAGAGTGTTAAAGTATTTTTCGCGCGCGAAAAATATGCGTAACAGCGCGTAAATTCGATAAAAAATCATAAAACAATACGTTTCTTCTTATAAAATATAACACTCAGAAAAATAGCATATCACAGTAACAGCTGGAATACAGCTGTTTTTTTTATTTATCTGATCACAAAGTGTCATATTTAAATTTCATTTTCACACATGAAATATCATAAAATCCTCAAATACGCCTTATTTAAAGGCTTTTTCGCATACCGTGAAAATTCACGGGTTCCGTTATAAATCCTAACCAATCTTACCTACTCCCTAATGATAGCTAAAGTGTTGTAATCGCTTTCTTGACGAGTTAAGATAACGGTGCAAGAGATATCAAGGAGGAGGAAATTGATATGATGCAAAAAATTCAACGCTTCGGTGGAGCAATGTTCACGCCTGTTCTACTGTTTGCATTTGCCGGTATCGTTATAGGTATATCGACATTGTTCACGACTGAAGCAATTATGGGAGGCCTCGCTGATCCAAATGGTTTATGGTATCAGGTATGGAACATCCTGCTGCAAGGTGGTTGGACAGTATTTAACCAATTACCACTGATCTTCGTTGTTGGCTTACCAATTGGTCTGGCTAAGAAACAGCACGCACGCTGTTGTATGGAAGCATTGGTGCTTTACTTAACATTCCAATACTTCTTAAGTACCATTCTTAGTCAATGGGGAGCAAACTTTGGTGTAGACTTCGCTGCAGAAGTTGGTGGTACCAGCGGTTTGACAATGGTAGCCAACATCAAAACATTAGACATGGGTATGATCGGTGCATTGATGATTTCAGGTATCGTCATCATGCTACACAACAAATTCTTCGATACAAAACTTCCTGAATGGATGGGAACATTCAGTGGTTCAAGCTTCGTTGTTATCGTAGGATTCTTCGCATTAGTACCAGTTGCATTATTATCCGCATGGTTATGGCCAATGGTACAAAGTGGAATGAGAGCTTTCCAGGGATTCATCTCTGATGCAGGTGCGCTTGGTGTATGGGTATTCATCTTCATGGAACGTATCTTGATTCCATTCGGATTACATCACTTATTGTACTTCCCATTCTATTATGATTCAGCCGTAATCGCTGGTGGTGTATATTCTGCATGGGCAACACAGCTTCCTGAGTTAGCCGCAAATTCTGGTTCTCTAAAAGAATTAGCACCATATGCTTGGCCAACATTAACTGGTCTATCAAAAATCTTTGGATGTCCAGGTATTGCCTTAGCATTCTATGTAACTGCAAAAGACAGCAAGAAAAAACAAATTGCAGGTCTGTTGGTTCCTATCACATTAACCGCAATCTTCTGTGGTGTTACAGAACCAATTGAATTTACCTTCTTGTTTATCGCACCAGCATTATTCGTTGTACATGCATTGTTAGCCGCAACATTGGCAACCGTCGCTTATATCTGTGGCGTAGTTGGTGTACTGGCTGGTGGTTTGATTGAAATGTCTGCCTTAAACTTCATTCCATTGATGGCAAGTCACTGGTCAACTTATTTAACATTACTTGTTGTAGGTCTGATCTTTACAGGTATCTACTTCGTCGTATTCCGCTTCCTGATCTTAAAATTCGATTTCAAAACACCAGGACGTGAAGATGATGAAGAAATTAAATTCCACAGTAAAAAAGAATATCGTGAAAAACAAAATGGCGGTTCTATCGAAGGCTCTTCAGAAACAGCATCACATGGTGATACATTAGCAGAAAAGATTCTGGAAGCCCTTGGTGGTAAAGATAACATCGTAGATGTCACAAACTGTGTTACCCGCTTACGTGTCAATGTAAAAGATGAAAATCTAGTACAAAGTGATAAGTACTTCAAATCCATTGGAACACATGGAATCAAAGCAACAAAGAAAAACATTCAGGTTATTGTCGGCCTGTCTGTACCTCAAGTAAGAGATGACTTTGAGCATTTACTATAAAAGAAAGTAGGGATCATGATGGCAAAGAAAATCAGAACAGTAAAACAGACAACCGCAGAAAAGAAAATGGATCGTTACTTCAACGTTGTGAAAGTCTTTCTGGCAATCACACCAATCATCTGTTACGTATATGTAACCTTAAGGGGAATGATGCTGGGCGTAGGGTTTCAGGAAGTCATTGCCAAAGAAGCAAACATTACCATTTTATTTCTGATATCTATGTTGAATCCATATATTGCATATCTACTTCATTTGATGGAGAAGAAGCTGAAAGAACAAAACTTCAGTTTCGCAGTAATCAATATGGCAGCACTGTTAATCGCTCAAGCCTTAACAATGAATCTGTTCTACTTTCTGATGCTTGCCTTCTTGTTCTATAAAGCTGTGAACTATTATCAAGTTCCATTAAAAAAATCCATGCATGAATTGACATTGAAAAACTCATTCCTGTATGGAGGAGGCAGCTTTCTAATTGTAGCTCTAAGTTCTGTATGTTTATTCGCAACCATTCGTTTAATGTAAAATAGGAGGAAAAAGGAAATGGAAAAGAAATATTCAATTACTATCGCAGGTGGAGGAAGTACCTTCACACCAGGAATCTGTTTATTATTATTAGATCACATGGAGCGTTTCCCAATCAGAAAGATCTGCTTCTATGACAACAACAAAGAACGTCAGGAAATCGTCGCAAAAGCTTGTGAAATCTATATGCATGAAAATGCTCCTGAAGTAGAATTCAACTATACAACAGATCCAGAAACAGCATTTACAGATGTTGACTTCGTTATGTGCCACATCCGTGTTGGATTATATGCAATGCGTGAAAAAGATGAAAAGATTCCAATGAAATATGGCGTTGTTGGTCAGGAAACTTGTGGTCCTGGTGGAATCGCTTATGGTATGCGTTCAATCGGTGGGGTTATCGAAATCCTTGACTACATGGAAAAATATTCACCAGATGCTTGGATGTTAAACTACTCAAATCCAGCCGCAATCGTAGCAGAAGCAACACGTAGATTACGTCCTAATTCTAAGATTTTAAATATCTGTGATATGCCAATCGACCTTGAAGAAAAAATGGCTACTATGGTTGGATTATCATCTCGTAAAGAAATGTCAGTTGGTTACTATGGCTTGAACCACTTTGGATGGTGGTACAAAATCGAAGATAAAGATGGAAACGATTTAATGCCAGCAATCAAAAAACACATGGCAGAAAATGGCTTCGCAGATGCTTTATCTAAAACAAATCAGCACGTAGAACCAAGCTGGATTGAAACATTCGCAAAAGCAAAAGATGTATATGCACTTGATCCAGATACTATCCCTAATACTTACTTAAAATACTACTTATATCCAGATTATGTAGTAGAACACACAGATCCAAACCACACACGTGCTAATGAAGTAATGGAACACCGTGAAAAACACATCTTCGATGCTTGTCGTGAAATTATCGCAAAAGGTACAGCCGTTGGTTGTGGTTTTGAGCCAGATGCTCACGCTGAATATATCGTAGATTTAGCTTGTGCAATCGCTAAGAATACAAAAGAAAAGATGTTATTGATCGTACCTAATGAAGGTGCTATTGAAAACTTTGATCGTACCGCAATGGTTGAAATTCCATGTATCGTTGGTAAAAACGGATACGAAAGAATCGTACAGGGTGCTATCCCTCAATTCCAGAAAGGCTTGATGGAACAGCAGGTTTCTGTAGAAAAATTAGTTGTAGATGCTTGGATTACAGGAAGCTACCAGAAATTATGGCAGGCACTTACATTATCTAAGATTGTACCTAGCGCAAGAGTTGCGAAACTGATCCTAGATGATTTAATTGAAGCAAACAAAGACTTCTGGCCTGAATTAAAATAATATGGGACTCTTTAAAAAGAAAGTAAAAGCACTGTACGCTTTCGCAGATGGTCAAAGTATTCCAATCGAAGAAGTACCTGATGATGTATTCGCCACAAAGATGATGGGAGATGGGATTGCCATTATCCCTTCATCCGGTGAAATCTATTCGCCTTGCGATGGTGAAATATCCATGGTCATGGAGCATAGTCTACATGCGTTAGGTATCATCAATGAAGATGGTATGGAGTTATTGCTTCACATTGGTCTTGATACCGTAGAACTTATGGGGGAAGGCTTTTGCGCTCATGTGAAAAAAGGGGATTATGTGCACAAAGGAGATCTGCTTGTTACTTATGATGCAACACTGGTAAAAGAAAAAGGTTATAAAGACACAACGATGTTGATTGTTGTAGATCCTAAAAATCATCAACTGGTAAGTTATCATACCAACAAAGAAATGCATAAGGGGACAAGTGAATTACTAACATATAAGTAAGATGATGAAGATTGCGTAATCACCATGTGATATGCCTGATTACCATCACATGAAAAGGTTGTCAGTTGACAGCCTTTCTTTTATTAGAAAGAGGATAAAAAATGAAAAAATATATTGTTATTATGTTTGGCTTTATGATTGTCGGATTCGGATGTGCCTTAACAATCAAAGCAAACGTTGGCATGGGGGCATGGGATGCATTCGCAAAATCTTTTTCCGATATCATTGGTATCGAAGTAGGTACAGCTGGTATCATCTTTAACTGTATGTGTGTGATTGGACAGCTGATACTGTTAAGGAAAAACTTCACCTTTCAACACCTGCTTCAAGTTCCCTTCTGCATGGTACTTGGCGTTATTGTTAATTTTGCGGCTAGTACAGTATTTACCTTTGAAGTTACATCTATATGGCAAGGGATTCTTTTATATCTTTTAGCGAATATGATATGTGCACTTGGGGTATCCATGGTAATGCTGATCAATAAAGTGACCATGGCATTAGAAGGTTTTTGCATGGTGCTATCACGTATCTTTCCAATTGAATTTCACAAAGTGCGTCAGCTTGCGGATATCATAAGTATAGCCGGTGTTATCCTGTTAACCATAGTATTTCCAATCCCTTTATCTTTAGGGATTGGGACAGTATTGGGTATGTTGATATTCGGTCCTACCTTAGGTATTTTTATGAAGCTGTTGCATCCGATATTTTTAAAACTAAATTTGATCGATGCTTTAGTAGAAAAACAATTTGAACAGCCTTAATGAGTTTTCTACTTTCATCATATGAAAATAGACTTCGTTAATAATTATTATAAGGCAAAGTATTTATAAATCGAATAGTAACTTCTTTATATTTTTCTTTACTAATTAATATAGGATATAATATTCCAGAAAGGTTTGCTTCATAATTTGATATACTCGTTAAATAATGAAGATTAATAACGGTACTTCGATTAATATATATAAAATTCCCACAACTTTTAACCAAATCATAGAACCTTGTTAATGATACAAGATTTACATATAATTTTCCATTTTTTGTATAAAGTGCAACTTTTCTTTTTTCAAAAGATGCGTATATAATATCATTTTTTCTAACCTTTAAATTACCTGTATTCGTCTTAAATAGTAAATATATATTTCGTTCTAAGTATTCATTACAGTTTAAAAACACACTTGGAAAAGATGTCATAAATTCATGTTTATCAATAAATCCATACACATTCAAACCAAAAGCATCGTTCATGTCGTCGATATTAGATGTGATAAAAATGATGATTGCTTGATTTTTTTTATCACGTAAAATTTCCGCTGTTTCTAACCCATTTGTACCTGGCATTTCAATATCTAATAATATAATATCCATATGAATCTGATTCAGGTATTTAAGAAATTCATCTGCGCAATTATAAGCGTATATACGATAATCTACATTGCTCAAGCTAGGAAATGAATCAATCGTTTTTCTTATAAGCTCACGAAAATCTTTAATACTATCTATGATCGCGATATTTCTCATGATAAAATCACTCCTTATATGAAAAGGATAACACTAAGATTATGTTTTGTATATAAAATTAAAAAAGCGTCTATTTTTAGGCTTTAATATCCATTTATAATAATATACAATTATTCGTTCAAAAATAATATGATTTCGTTCAAAGAAACAAAGATATCATTATGACTGTGGTATATTATATATATAAAGGAGAGCTGTAATCTAAGAATTTGAAAAGATAAGAATTTACAGTATTTACATAATTTATAGCGAATTTCAGATATCACCATTACCAGATTTTTCTTAAATTTTGAAATTATTTAGTGGTACAGAAGTAATCTTAGTAAAATTATGTAAGCTGTTTTATCGCGTGTTCTTGAATAAAAATAGATTACACAAATAAGAAAAATGAAAAAAATAATTTTAAAAACTGCTCTATTATTCTGTTTTCTAACAATGGTTGTAAGTAATTTATCATTACCTGTTATGGCTTCTGATAAAAAGGATGATTCTAAAATTCAACTTGAAAGTGATTATCCAAACCAAAATCTAATCGAAGATCAAGTCGCTATTAATAACTTTATCAATATGCAAGATAAAATAACAGCAGTTTTAAAAATCAGCAATGGAAAATATTCCTATGATTATAATGAAGTAAAATCTATTATTGATGATTTCGATTTTACTGAAATAAATAAAGCAATTGGTTCTGATTACACTAATGCTTCATACTTAAGAGAAGCTATAAACTCAATCAACACATCTGTCCCAGAATCACCAATAAAAACCAGAAGAGCTATTTGTGGATGGAATTTAACAACAGAAGGATGGAATTATCAAAAAGTTTTTGCTGATTATAATGAAAGTGAATATAATGCTGCAACATATCGAGATTTTAGTACAATATTAAAAACTGGAGGAGTGATTAGTGGTGCTGCAACAGCTTTAGTTCCACCTTTAGCTGCAATTATGGTAGCTGCATCTAGATTAGGTGCTGCATATTATGATATGTTATCTAATACTACTGAAAGAATAAATAAGGAAAGTAATTGTGGTACTGTTACTACTGTCAATAAATTTGTTTTTACTTGGACAGTAAAAAATCAAAAAGGTTATGATTACTAAGAAATTTAAAAAAATAGTATATTTCAGTACTTTGATAACGTGCATTATATCTGATATTTTGCCATATTTTAGGTTTTTTAAAAATTTAAACTATATATTAGCTGGTGATATCCAAATAGGGTTAATGATACTCATCTTCATTGAACTTGTTTTAGTCATATATATAGGTGTAAAAGAATAGCTTACAAAAAAATAGATAAATACGCATTTATGCTTATAGAGATTTCTAATAATATTTTTACTTTAGAAATCTCTTTTTTCATAATTTATATAAATAAATAATTCTATTTATCCATCACTATTTTATATGATATAATTATACATGAGAAAGGGATGAATGCTATGCGTTTAGAAGATATGATCAATGCAAATTATACGCATTTAAATGAAAATGATCATGAGATTTGGAAATTTATAAAAGAAAACAGAGAACTATGTGAACATTTATCCATTGATGATTTAGCACTTCGCTGTCATGTTTCTCGTTCCACAATACTACGTTTTGCGAAACGTATTGGATTAAATGGTTATTCAGAATTAAAGGTGCATTTACGCATCGATAATGCGAATACAAATGAAAATCATATTGGTTTAGAATATGTCTATAACATATATAAAGATTACATGGATGAAATAAAAGAGAAAGATTTTACCAATGTTCTTGAATTAATTGCCAACGCAAAAAATGCTTATGTATATGGTACAGGGAGTATTCAAAACAATGTCGCAATGGAAATTAAACGTACTTTTTTATATGTAGATAAATTATTTTTCAATATCACAAGTGCGAATGAATCTTATATCTATTCAGAAGTCATTGACCATAACGATGTGATAATTATGATATCTTATTCTGGTGAAAATGCATCTATGCTGGAGTTCGCAAAGAAGTTGAAAACTAAGAGTGTTCCCATCATTTCTATCACAGCTAACAAAGATAATAGTCTTGCACATTTGGCTAGTGAATCGTTATATGTGGAGATACCAAATTTAATCAATCCGATGGGTCCTCGATACGAAGGTTTAGTAAGCTATTTTATTCTGGTGGATTTCATTATTGTGAAATATATGGATTATATGGAAAGGATGAATCATCATGACACTGGAAGAATTGATTGAGGAACATTATGAACAGCTAAATGAGAATGATTTATATATTTGGCAATATATCTATCATCATAAAAGGGAATGTCATAAGATGTCCATTCAGGAACTGGCGCATGCTTGTAACGTATCACATACCAGTATTATTCGTTTTGCGAAAAAGCTGGGACTAGATGGATATAGCGAATTAAAGGTATATCTAAAATGGAGTCTAAACAAAGTTTCAACGTTTGATCATAAAGTCTTGCCTACATGTGCGAATGAAATGAAAGAAACAATTGATTATATGGAAACCGCAGATTTTGATCAAATCCTACAATATATTGATGAAGCCAATCGTATCTTTATATATACAACTGGTGAATTTCAACACCATGTGGCGCAGGAATTAAAAAGAGAATTTGCGTATTGTAAGAAAATTATGCATTTAATTGAAGGCGATAATGAGTTGGATACCATTTTAAATCGTAGCACTCGAGATGATCTTTTCTTTATTATTTCCTTATCCGGAGATAATGAAACAGCGGTAACCCTTGCGAAAGTTATTCGTAAAATGCATACGAAATCTATTGGTATAGCAATGAATAATGGCAACTTGTTATCGAAATATTGTGATGAATTTATCGGTATCAGAACCAGTTATTTTGATACAGGGTACTACGATCGACGTTTTACCTGTAGTGCTCAGTATTTCAATGCCATAGAATTATTATTTTTACGGTACTTAGAATATTGTTCATTGAAAAGTTCAGATTAAAACAAAGGCAACTATCGAACACATAGTTGCCTTTTCATAATGTTTGTTTAAGAAATCATCATAAGTATATTTGTTTTGTTAATCAACGTTATACATAGTTATTGGTTTAAATTACTGATTTGTTTAGTTATTTTGCTTTGATATCATCCATTAGCTTTTCAGGCTGAATGATCATAATTTTGTATGACTTATTGTTATCGTCTTTTACATTCAATTTATATGCTGTTTTCTTTGCGGAATCTAAAAAATCATTGAAATCGATGGAAGGATTTACCTGACATGCTAATGCATATAACCCTGATACATAAGGAACAACTGTATCTTGCCCACCTTGGATATAATACATATAATCCTTATTCCCATACAATGAGGCCACTGTTATATCATTCGTAGGAACGTAAATCTTTGAATCATCATATTCATTTAGATAATAACTATGGATATCATTTACATCTGAATAAGGCGTTTTATATAAACCAGCAAATTCCATGACTGAATTCATAGGATTTTCACATAACACTTCTATGCCTTCTTCTTTTGCTTTCTTGATTGCATCCGTTAATTCATCTGCATTTTTAGTCTTTGCTTTCGCAGGATAATCCTTTTCAAAATATCCTTCAGATAATGAGATTACTCTGATTTTATTTTTTAAATCTTTGTTCATTTCAATTAGCTTAATGATATCCTGTGCAACATTATGGCAGTCATTTTCTTTCGTTTCAAAGTTATAAATACTATCATTTATATAATACAATTTTGATTTAGGTGCTACGCCAACATTTTTCCCTGCTGCAATGGAAGCCATCATGACACCTGTTAAAGAAGCCTCATCAGGATATTTGCTCATAGAAACATAAAACGATAAGTTATCCTTAATTTCTTCATGATCCGTTAACAACGTATCACCAATGACTGCGATACCCACTCCACTACCATCAATATCATTATCGTGCAACTTTGTTAAACCGAGCTTTGCCACTTTTCCATCATCTAAAAGTTTTGTTGGATGAAAACCTTCAGGTAAGCTATCTGGCCATTTCGTCAAAGTATCAAAAACTGTATGATTATTTAAATCATCTATAGAAATATCATTTAATTTATCTTCATCTATGCTTAAATTTGTAAAATCATAATATCCTGATTCATTCTTTTCATAAATTTTATCTGAATTTTCTACAATTCTACTTGGTGATTTTGTGTGTGTTTGGATATAGTTATCTTTCCATGATACTGATTTTGAACAAGCACTTGTCATGAATAATATCATAGTAATCATTATCATAAATCTTTTTTGACTAGTATTCATAATAGCTTAACTTCCTTTCTTAATTTTAAATTCACCTGTTTTACCATACTGAAAAAACTGAAATCACTACTAAAATTGTAAGTCCTAACGATTATATAAATTTGCGTTTGTTTATTACTGATGAAACCTTAATACCAATTACTTATATAAATGTTTCACAGTACTAAACTAAAGCTTCACAAATAACCATTATCATCTTCTTTCTCATCCAAATGACATATCTTTTATAATTACACTTTAACATTTAATCTATGTTAGTCAATGATAGTGGGTCTTTATATCATAAGTGGGATATAATGAGTATCTTATAAAAAATACCCTATAACAATCACTAGGTATCTCTTAAGATGGAATTTTGTTTTTGATGAGTATCACCTATCATTTTGTTCACTTTTTTGTAATCACACCACTATCTTGTTGTTTTATACCAAGTTCATCCTAATTAAAAAACAAGGAACTTTTGCTCCTTGTTTCGTGTTTGCTTATTTTTCAAATATAACTGTACCTTCTTTAAATGTTTTCAATACTTGAATATCTTTAATATCCATCTTATCTACTTTCAAAGGATTCTTATCCAGAATCACAAGATCTGCCAATTTACCGACTTCAATACTACCCTTTCTATCTTCCTCAAAATACTGATATGCGGCATTGATGGTTACTGCTTTTAAAGCTTCCTTCACAGATATGCACTGATGTGCGCCAAGTGTAACACCATTCTTTGTGATACGATTTACTGCTACCCATACACTTTCCAGCATATTTGGCATAATAACTGGTGTATCTTGATGGAATGTCATGGATAAGCCTTCATCTAAGGCACTCTTTGTACAAGAGATGTTTTCTGCACGTTCTTGTCCGAAGTTTACTAGATGTGTATCGCCCCAATAATAAACATGAGCCACAAAGAAGGATGGTAATACACCAATTTGTGTCAACTGAGGTAATTGATCAGGGCGAAGGGTCTGACAGTGTACCATAACAGGTCGTGTATCTGTTTGTTTTTGTCTGCTGTGATGGAAGGCATCTAACATCTGTTGAGAAGCTGCATCTCCATTACAATGAACCAATAACTGTTTATGATCATCTAATGCGGTTTGGATATACGTATCTACATCTTTATCTTCATATGTAGGGTATCCACGATAATCGCCACTGTTTTCATAAGGCTTGCTCATCCATGCGGTTTTTCCTTGAGGAGAACCATCTAAGAATAATTTATATCCGCCAATTCTAAAATGATTTTTATAGTCTGTCAAATCTGTTCTTGAACGTACGACTTCTTTATCATTTACGATATCTACATAAGCCACAACATCCAATAACATTTTATCCTGTTTTCCAAGGTTTTCATAAATAGCAACTTCATCGCCATGTGCAAAGCCTTCTTGTGCGGTTGTGATACCATAGCTTGCGTAAATCTGTTGTGCTTTGTATGCGTAATCATCAATATGATCTAGTCCCATAACACGTTCTGCAGGTCCTCGCATAAATGCGATTTCTTCCATATATCCATTCAAATGACCTTCTTCATCACGTCCATAACTACCACCTTCAGGATCTTTTACATCATCAGTTAAATCGTATTCTTTTAATGCAGCACTGTTTAATACACCAAGATGGAAAGATGCATGTGCAATAATGATTGGGTTTGTGGATGAAATTTCATCAAGCTCCTGACGTGTTGGATGACGATGCTCAGCTAAAGCATTGTGATCATATCCAAATCCCATTAACCATTCATGATCGTTTTTATTGTTTTCTTTGATATATAATGCAAAGCGTTCTTGGATTTCTTTTATACTTTTTACACCGCTTAATGGCACAAATTTTAATGTATTTGCGAATTGTAACAAGTGAGAATGTGCATCAATAAAGGATGGCATTAAACACTGCCCTTTTAAATCATAATATTCACATGCAGCATTTGCTTCCTTTTTCAATGCATCCAAACTGCCTAATGCTTTGATGGTTCCATTTTCAATCAATACTGCGCCACACACTTCATCTGCCATTGTTAAAATATCACCATTGTAGAATAATACTTGTTTTTCCATATCCTTGCCTCCTAAGTGTTTTACACTTTATTTAACTTTTTTTATACCAGGTGTTGTGAATAAACATAACACTGCGATAAAGCCTAATACATATAATGCTTTACTTGTAGAATGGATTCTGGCTTCTGCATTGATATGCATACTTTCCTGTTTTTCTACTTCACTCATTTGAATATCAGAAATCGTTTTTTCAAAGTTTTGATCACTCAAGAATGAATAGGTCTTACTTTCTTCCGCAACTGCGACTTGATTACTGATTTTATCATCATGACTTACCTGTCCACTAATATCAGATGTAATGGTAAATATCATTACCATACCAAGTAAAGCAACACCTATTGCCTGCCCTACATTTCTTGCGGTAGCCTGAATGCCACCTGATTGCTGTGCATCTCTTTCATTAACTGCGACAGCAACAACATTGCTTGCCTGCGCACTTACCATACCCTGACCAGCACCTGCAATTGCAAGTCCTACATACATTAGATAAGATACTCCGGTTTCCTGTAAAGAGAATGCCATTGGAATAACAGATACAGCTAATAAGATATATCCAATCTGTAAGATTTTCTTTGGATGTGCATTAGGGAAAAACTTTGGAATTCCCATAGAGAACAGAAACATTGGTAAACCAACACTAATCATCGCAACACCAGTCATTACCGCATTAAATCCACCAACAAGTTGTAAATATGGATTAATCAGCATAACAGTTGCGCCAAGATATAAGAACACCATAGCACTTGCGACAAGTCCTGCACGTACTTGTGCAGATTTGATAAATGATTGTGGTAATAATGCGCAGCCATTGGCTTCCTCCACTCTTTTTTCTATCACAACCATAATGCCAAGAATAACCAATCCGAATATGATACATGGAATTGCTGGTGAGATACCAAAGATGGTAAATGGTGCATGAATTGGTGTGATAAGTCCCCATACAGATACTTTGGAAATACCAATTAAGAAGATAAATAATCCAATAGCAGTACCTACGATACCAACAAGATCCAGTTTTAATTTCTTTTCTGATTTTTTTACATCTGGAATGTAGAAAGATCCTGCCAGAATTAAAATGAAATAAACAGCCAATGCGCCAAATGCGATACGAAATCCAAATTTATCTAACAAAACACCTGCCACAATGGGACCAACACATGCGGCGATACCAGTTGCTGCACCAATTGCACCAAATGCAAATACACGATCATTTCCTTCATAAATTCCGGGAATTAAACCTAAGACAGATGGAATCATAAAACTTGCGCCTAATCCAACTAAAAATCTTCCTCCCCAAATAAACATAAATACATTTGAAGACAAGGCCAGCATAAATTCGCCAAGAATTGCTAGTACCACACCGATACGGAAATTCTTTTTCCATCCAATGATGATACCCAACATACCTCCTGCGATCATAAATGCACCTGCGCATAAGGAATATACCATATTCGCCAACTGTATATCATTCATATTCGCATGTAAAGCGGACATTAATGCATTAGTCGCAACACTCAAAACAGCATTATCCCCTGATGTACCAATTTGTGTAAACATTAATACAAGTAATGGTAAATATATAAATTTACTTTTCTTTGAAACCTCTGTATTCATAACTACCTCCTATAATCGATATGACTTTTATTGATGATTTCCTCATCCACTGATATATTTTAGTGTTTTTTGTTCTTTTGTTAAGTAGTATAATTACCGGAATTATGGTAAAATCCTACTAGATAGACGTACATATTTTTTGGGGTGATATCATATGAATCTACGTCAAAATACCTTGTTGCAGATCATGTTGAAGGAAGGAAGCTTTCAAACAATTGACTCCCTTGCAGTTCTGTTAAACTGTTCTGAAAAAACACTGCGCAATGATATTAAGGATATCAATACATTCTTAAAAGATAATAATTTTGAAACAAGTATCCAGACGAAACAAGGCAGTGGCGTTCATTTATCTTTATACAAGAGTGAAGAAGCTTATCTTCATTTTTTTCTCGATACAAAAATATTAGAAATACGACCTGAACTGGAACGATTTTATCGTGGAATGATTGCCTTACTTTTTTCTTCTCAGCCTTTTACTATGGATTCTCTTGCAGAGGAATTATATAGTAATCGTGCACAATTAAAAACTGACATCCTGCGATGGGAAAGTATGCTTCAGACATTTCATCTGACATTGGAAAAGAAATCACATTTAATGATTACAGGAAAAGAAGAAAATATTCGTTTATTCGTTTTATATTATTTTTATCAAGTAGCCCCAACTGCGATGGTACAAACAATAGAGCCTTATTTTTTAGAAGATCATGAAGAAATATTTTTAAATATCCTTCATTTATATGAACAAAAACTTGGTCAACAATTTACTAACAATGCCATTCATCATTTTTGTATTTATTTAGGTATCATGATTAAACGTATCCGTCTGCATCATTCTCTTCAGCAAACTGATAAAACCATAATGATAGATAACGATATCAAAAAACTTATGGAGGATACTTTTCATATCCCATTCCATCAAGATGAACTTGCATTTTTGGATAAGGTTATGGAAAGTGGCGCAAAACAATGGAATAATGCATTTATCCAAAACTATACCATTACAAATCAAACAAAACATATTGCTGATATTTTTCTAAAAGACTTACAAAACACCTATCATCAGCCAATTGATAAAACCTTGTATAAACCATTTTGTATCCTGTTAGAAACCGCTTTACGTCGAAAAGAGTATGATATGCGTGTTTTAAATTATAATAGTAACCAGGTAAAATTTGATTATCTTCCTATCTTTTTAAGTGTTGTAAAGATTTTCTTTGATCATAAAGAACTTCATGATTTACATTTATTTGAAACAGAATATACAAGACTTGCTATGTTACTGATTCCTTATTTCAAAGAGTTGAACATTACGAATAAACTACATGTTGGTTTGGTTGTGAATTGTAGTATCGAACAAGCCTATTATGGTAAATATACGATTGAAAAAGCATTGTCCAATATTGAGATTGATCAAATATTGACTGAATTAGATATGGAAAAGATGTCAAATGATGAGGATTTTTTTATATCGTTTAATTACTTAAAAACAGAAAAACCCTATATCCAGATATCCGGCATGCTGCATTCTAAAGATATTGAAAAGATTAAATCTTCTATTCATGACTTTCAGAACAAAAACCGTAAAAGCTTGTTCTCCAAAAAATATGAAATAAAAAAGATATCATCCATCACCTATGATCAACTGACACAATGCCTATATGATGAGATGAAAAAGCGCAGTTGTTTTGATATGAATCTGACACAGTTTTGCGATCAAATACATATTATTAAATTATTTCAGGATGATATTGCCATTATTCCATTCTTTCACAAAGATATTAAAGAGGACTTTCTTTCAATATATGATATAGAAAAAGACTTTTATATGGAAGGTATTTGTATCCATCATATACATATGTTATGTATCAAAGAACGCCCTTATCATGAATTGTATGATTATTTGTTGTATTATAAGCATCATCTGAAAAAGGATATCATAAAACCATAAATGGTAGATTCGGTTTGTTCAGAGTC
The DNA here is from genome assembly GCF_003434225.1 of Absiella sp. AM29-15. NCBI lineage: Bacteria > Bacillati > Bacillota > Erysipelotrichia > Erysipelotrichales > Erysipelotrichaceae > Amedibacterium > Absiella sp. AM29-15. The sequence continues at coordinate 15,255 of NZ_QVFL01000007.1, read as the reverse complement.
TATGAAAATATTGTATATCTGGAATTAAAGCGCAGAGGTTATGAAATTTATGTTGGAAAATTATACAAAAAAGAAATTGATTTTGTTGTAAAGAAAAAAGATGAACAGATTTACATTCAGGTAAGTGATAATATTTCTGATGAAAAAACCTTTACACGTGAGGTATCTGCTCTTTTAGATATCCGTGATGCTTATCCAAAAGTACTGATAGCAAGAACACGACATGAACCATATCAATATGAAGGTGTACAAATTATTGATATGGTAGATTGGTTGAGAAAATAATGTAAGGAGAAGGTAGAATCCTGCATAAAAGGCAACTACCTTTTTGTTTACTATATATAAATTTGAAATTTTCGCCAATTTGTCCATAAAAACAGTAAATATTTCCAAAATCCCTAAAATAAACGTTTTAGCATAGGCAACATTAAAAAATTTTGTTAAAATTTATGTTGTGAGAGAAAGGGGTTTTCTTATGAAAGCAATCACTGGTTTCTTGGAGAAATATTTATCTCCAATTGGCGCAAAGCTTGGTAATCAACGACACTTACAGGCTTTAGCAAACGGTATGATGATGACACTTCCATTACTTGTTATTGGATCTATCTTCATGATTATCGCAAATCCACCAATCAATATGGATACTGTGGATTTAAACACAACCAACGTATTAATTCGTTTTTTGATTAACTGGAAAGAATGGGCAACGACTTACAACTCTCAGATATTAGCACCTTATAACATGACATTTGGTCTGTTAGGTCTAATGACTGCATTTGCTGTTGCATATTCTCTAGCAAAAAGCTACAAGATGAATGCCGCAATCTGCGGTATCATGAACATGTCTATCTTCCTATTAGTATGTTCAGAAGTTGTGCCAACCACTGTAGAAGGTGTGAATGGTATCACAACCAATTACTTAGATAGTAACGGTTTATTTGTCGCATTAATTTTAAGTTTTGTGACAGTCGAAATTACTCGTTTTATAGAAACCAAAGGAATAAAAATCAAGTTTCCTGACAGTGTACCAAGCATGGTTGGAAACTTCGTAAATTCCTTACTTCCATTACTGGTAAATATCATCATTATCTATGGTATTAATCTGATGTTGATCAGCGCTACGGGCAAAACGCTGCCAGAAATGATTATGAGTATTTTAACACCAGCCATCAATGTTGGTAACAATGTATGGGTATATGCATTGATTATTATGTTCTCAAATATCTTAGGTTTTTATACAAGGGCATAATTATAAAACACAACAAAACCGAGCCAACCTACACTAAAACGTCGCTATTTCTTTGTGAAAAGCGACGTTTTTTTATGGCCCGGACTGAGAAAGGAGTGGTGACAACCATATAATCTAAAAAAGAAAGGGGGAAGTTTTTTCGTTAGCCAGGCTGAGAGGTCTGGCTTTTTTCATTTCAAAACAAGGAGGTTAGCGAATGGCAGATGACAAACTGAAAGCAGGCCCGGAGTCCCCTGGCGAGGGCTCTGTTGGGGATGCTCAAACTGTGACGAAGCCCCCTGTCCCGGAAACGGTAGAGGAGCCCGCAGCTGGCACCGGCCCGGTACGCCAGCCGGAACAGTCTGTTACCCCTGGAATGGGCGGGGATGTTCCAGCCCAGCCTGCGCCGCAGGTTGAAGCTGATAAGGTGGAAAAATCCCCCGACCAGGATAAAAAAGTGGAACCGGAGGAAAAGACGGCAAAACGCCGGGGCCGTCCCCCCAAGGAGCAGGATTCTCCCCAGGGGGACAAACCGGAAAAGGGGACGGGGCCCCGCACAGGCCGCCCGGCTAAGGCTGACAAGGCGGCCCGTGGCAAGTCCCCGTCCCATGGTGTTCTGGACAAAGTGTCCAGAGGTGTGAAAAAGGACAAGGACAAAGAAACAGGCTCCGGGGGTGTTGGGCCCGGTGTGAAAGCTCCAAAGGGCAAACCTGCCCCGGTCAAGGAGGCGGAGGCCCCCGCCCCGGAGATTAAGCTGCCGCCTACGCCGGAGGTGCCGCCCCGCCCGGTGGAGCAGGGAAAAATCGTCTATTTGAAACTGTCAGAGCTTCATCCATTCCATACCTTGCGGGATCACCCCTTTAAGGTGCAGGACGATAAGGCGATGGACGATCTGGTGGGGACGATCAAGGAACACGGCATTATGACCCCCGCTACCGTCCGCCCGGAAAAGGACGGCAAGGGCTATGAGATCATCGCGGGCCACCGCCGCTGTCATGGTGGTGATCGGGCTGGACTGGATGAAATTCCCTGCATTGTCCGTGAGATGACCGATCTTGAGGCTGTCCGTGAAATGAAGAACAGCAACAAGCAGCGGGGCGACCCTCTCCCCAGCGAATTGGCAAAGCTCCTGGATTTGGAGCTGGAGGCCATCAAGCGCCAGGGGGCCCGGCCCAAAAATGACAAGGAGGCAGAGGCCCTGGGTAAGCTCTCAGTGGAGATCGTGGGCAAGGAGCATGATATGAACTATAAAAAGGTGCTCCGCTATGTTCGCCTTAACCATCTTGTTCCGGAGCTTCTGGAAAAGGTGGACGCTAAAAATATGGGCTTTATGCCTGCTGTGGAGCTGTCGTATATCAAGCCGGAAAACCAGCGGCTTATCGCCGTGTCCATTGATGGGGAGCAGTCCTCCCCATCGGTCAAACAGGCAAAACGGCTTCGGGAGCTCGACCAGGAGGGCCTGCTCAACGGCGATGTTATTGACGGCATTTTGAGCGAAGAAAAAAGGGAGGTTGACAACGTGATCATCAGTACCGACGAACTCAACAAGTATTTCGGCAAGGAGGTCACTCCTGCCAAAATGAAGGAGCAGATCATAGCCCTGCTGGACGAGTGGAAAGAGAAACAGCCGCCCGAACTGGCAAAGCCGGAGAAGAAGAACGAGCTCGATAAGTGACCGGGCCCCGCTTCTGGACACTTTGTCCAGAGGTACGCGCCCTGCGCTTGGGATGGGCTCTGCGGTGATATATCCCCCGTCGCCGGGGTTTATGCTGCACAGCCGGGAGTGGGCCGTCAAGGGGCGGAACGCCCGCCGTTTGCGGCGGCCTGCCCTTTACGGCCTGCCCCGGCTGTGCTATTTCCGGCAAGCGGCGGGGGTATATCCTCCAGAGCCGCCCCCTTTCCCTGGATAGGGAAAGGGCGGGGGGATAGGGTTGCCCCTACCTATATGAAAGAAACGGAGGTTTTGATTATGAAACGACCCCTTGCGTATGTGACCGCTGCATGGCGTGGAGGCGAGTGCGAGGTCATGGAGCAGGCAGCTAAATACTGCCGCATTGTCTATGATGCGGGATATTCCCCCATCTGCCCTATGCTCTATCTGCCGCTGTTCCTCAATGACGCGGTGCCGGAGGAGCATAAAAGCGGTATTGATATGGGGCGCGACCTGCTCCGGCGCTCCCGCGTGCTGGTAGTCTGCGGGAGCTATGTGAATGAAGCGGTGAAAAATGACATCGCTGTGGCCCAGCGGCTGGGGATCACCGCCACCACCCTGGACGGCATCCTCACCGTCAAGGGCCAGAGGCAGTGCTGATATGGCGTTCATTGAGGCGTATGTCACCAACCTGGGGAAATACAACGAGGGTGAGCTGGCAAGTGAGCCGTTGAAATTCCCCACGACTACCGAGGAAGTACAGGCGCTCCTTAAACGGATCGGCGTTGACAATATCCAGTATGAGGAGATTTTTATTGCCGACTATGACGGCGACCTGCCGGAACTCAACGCCTGCCTGGGAGAATACGAAAGCATTGACGAGCTCAACCATCTGGCCTGCCTGCTCTCCGAGCTGGATAAAAGCGATTTGGAAAAGTTTGAGGCGGCTGTTGCCAGCGGCGAGCATACCTCCGGCGTGGGCGACCTCATCAATCTGGTGGAAAATCTGGATTGCTACGATTTCTATATCGGCGTGTCTGATGATGAAACCCTGGGCCGCATTTACGCGGAGGACATGGAACTAATCAACATTCCCGAAAACCTGCGGGATTATTTCGATTATGAGGCGTATGGCCGGGATATGCGGATCAATGAGGATGGCGGGTTTGTCAAAGGCGGTTTTTTCCTCCCCAACGGCAGCCAGTTTATTGAATACTACCACGGGCTGGAGGACATTCCAGACGAGCACAAGGTTTTTGCTTATCCGCAGCTTTCCATCCGGGAGCAGATGGCGGCTTATAAAGAAGTCATTGACCGTTTTCCCCAGGCGGCGGAACGCCCCCGCCCGGAGCAAAGCCATACAGACCGATAGCGGCACTTCTGGACACATTGTCCAGAAGTGCTTTTTTCGTGTGGAAGGAGGGATAAGGGCTGATAGACGAGGACGTTTCCAGACGTACCATAGCAGTATCTATTAAGGCAAGCAAGCTCACGGCGCGGGGGCTTGCCTATGTTCTCCAGGCGGTAGGCCGGAAGATCGCCAAACACCACCGGGCCAAGCAGACGCCCCACGGCAGGCAGACGGTGGGGCAGCTCATGGGCCACGGGGCCGCCACCAACAGTATCGAGGTGGAGGCCCCGGCCCTCTTTGACCGGGTGGCCCGGAAATGGAATGTGGACTACGCCTTTTATCAAGTCGCGCCGGATAAGCACCTGCTGTTCTTCAAGGCGGGGCAGGCCGACGCGATCACAGCCTGTTTCTCCGAGTATTCCAAACGGCTGCTAAAGCGCACCAAATCCGCAAAAGCCCCCATCCGGGAGCAGATCAAGGAGGCCGCCGCAGAAGCGGCCCGCCAGCCCGCCCAAAAGCTGGAACGCACAAAGGAGGCGGTGCATGAGGACAGGTAGCGTCAAAAAATATGTGATACCAAACATCCCCTATTTGTTTGTGCTGTGGGCCTGCCTAAAGCTGGGGACGGCCTACCGGCTGGCCGCTGGCGCGGATTTCCCCCATAAGCTCATGGGCCTGGGGCAGACGGTAGGCCCGGCCTTTGCCGACCTTGCGCCGGGGCTTGATCCCTTTGACTGGCTTGTTGGCATTGTGGGCGCGGTGGGCTTCCGGCTGCTGATCCACTTCAAGAGCAAGAACGCAAAGAAATTCCGGCGGGATGAGGAGTTCGGGAGCGCCCGTTGGGGCGGGCCTAAAGATATAGCCCCTTTCGTCGATCCCGTCTTTGAAAACAATGTCATCCTCACCGGGACGGAGCTTCTTACCATGAACACCCGCCCCAAAAATCCGGCCAACGCCCGCAACCTCAACGCCTGTGTGATCGGCTCGTCCGGCTCCGGCAAAACCCGGTTCTGGCTCACCCCGCAGCTTCTCCAGGCCAGCGCGAAGAAAAAGGGCGGGTGCAGCTTTGTGGTGGTCGATCCAAAGGGCGGGGTTCTCTCCCAGGTGGGGGCTTTCCTACAACGGAGGGGCTATCGGATCAAGGTGTTCAATTCCATTGATTTTTCCCAAAGTATGCACTATAACCCCCTGGCGTATATCCGCAACGAGGCTGATATTCTAAAGTTTGTCGATACCCTCATAGCCAACACCAAAGGCGAGGGCAAGGAGGGTGATCCATTTTGGACAAAGGCGGAAACGCTTTTGTACTGCGCCCTTATCGCCTATATCATTTTCGAGGGCCCCGCCGAGGATCGGAATATGAATACCCTGGTGGATATGATCTCCGGCATGGAGGTGAAAGAGGACAACGAAAACTTTATGAACGCAGTGGACTATATGTTCAAGGGCCTGGAAAAGCGCAAGCCGGATTGCTTTGCGGTGAAGCAGTACAAAAAGTACAAATTAGCCAGCGGCAAAACGGCCAAAAGTATTCTGATCTCCTGCGGCTCCCGGCTGGCCCCCTTTGACATCCCCCAGCTTAGGGAGATCATGAGCTATGACGAGCTGGCCCTTGACCGCATCGGGGATCGGAAAACGGCGGTTTTCTTTACCATTTCCGATACTACGCCAACCTACAACTTCCTTGTGGCTCTGGCTTTTTCGCAGATGTTCAACCTGCTGTGCGAGAGGGCCGACAATGTTCATGGGGGCCGCCTGCCCCATCATGTGCGGGTGCTGTGGGACGAGGCGGCCAATACAGGGCAGGTGCCCAACCTGGAAAAGCTGGTGGCCGTTATCCGCTCCCGTGAAATATCTCTGACACTCTTTTACCAGCAGATGGCGCAGTGCAAGGCCATTTATGACAAGCACGCGGAAACGATCATGGGAAATATGGACAGCGTGGTTTTCCTGGGCGGCAGGGAAAGCTCCACCATCAAGGAGATTTCGGAAAACTGGCTGGGAAAGTCCACCATCTATATGCAGACGGACGGGCGCTCTAAGGGTCAGTCGGAAAGCTACAACCAGAACACCCAGCGGCTTGGCCGGGAGCTGATGACTCCCGCCGAGCTTGCCACTATGCCAGGGGATCGCTGTATTTTACAGCTTCGGGGCCTGCCCCCGTTCTATTCCCCAAAGTACGACTTGAAGCAGCACCCCAACTACAAATATACGGCTGAGGCCGATAAAGTGAAAAACGCCTTTTCCCTCGACCAGCTCATCAACCGCCGCAGGCGGCCTGGGCTGAACGAGGCTTGCGAGGTGTACGAGGCAGACGGGACAGACACAGGGCCCATAGGCGAGGACGAGGACATCCTCAACTATGATGATGTGGATGACCCGGACGCCTATGTATAAATCCCACTTCTGGACAAAGTGTCCAGAGGTCGTAACCTGCCGCCAGAAATGGCGGCTTTTTTCATAGCCGGGTATTCCCCGGAGAAATGGAGGCTCTATGCAGTTTTTTTCTTCCGCGATTGATACTTTGCAGACTCTTGTTGTGGCTCTCGGCGCTGGTCTTGGCGTGTGGGGCGTGGTCAATCTGCTGGAGGGCTACGGCTCGGATAATCCCGGCTCAAAAAGCCAGGGCATGAAGCAGTTCATGGCTAATTAAAGGGAACAAAAAGAAAGGAAAAGCACAATCCAGACGGTATCAGCGGCAGTCCACAAGAATAAATTGTGATTTCACAAGATTGGTGCTATAATAAGAGAAAAGTTCCTGCCGGGGCAGCCGCCCCGGTGGTATGGATAGGAAGGCGGGAAAGCAATATGCACATCAGCTATAAACCACTCTGGCATACACTGTTAGAGCGTGATATGAGAAAAGAAGATTTAAGGCTTGCTGCTGGTATGACAACGAATATGATTGCCAACATGAGCAAAGAGGGAAAGCACATCAGCATGGATACATTAGCCCGTATCTGCGAAACGCTGAATTGTGAGATTACCGATGTGATTGAGTTAGTATCAGACGAGCCTGCTTCCACAGGAGGTAAGGAGCATGAGCGAATTGAAACCAAGAATAACGGAAAACGGAATTGATTATATCCTTGTCGGAGATTACTATATCCCAGATTTGAAGCTGCCGGAGGAACACCGCCCTATCGGAAAGTACGGACGGATGCACCGGGAGTATTTAAGAGAAGTCCACCCAGCCAAATTGAACACCTTGACCTTGACAGGGGAGTTATGGACATACCTTGCAGACCTGAACGAACAGGCACAGGAACGGTTAGACACCATCATGGAGCAGATGAAAGATGCCGAGGGCGTGACCGAGGAATTGAAACGAACCCAACAAATGGAATGGGTGCGGCGTTGCAATAACATTCACAACCGGGCAGAAGAAATTATTTTGCAAGAGATGATTTATTCATAACGGTATGGTAGAATGATTATGACAAATAAGAATTTTTTGCTCCATACGCCCTTGACAATAGTCCTTGCAATATACTATAATAGTATTTGTAAATACTATTTGTAAGAGGAGGACTTATGGAAAACAATCATTTTAACGTTGCGTGGGCGAAAAGCACTGCGCTATATACAAAAGCAGCTTCAGTACTTGGCGTCGGATACCCGGAAATGATGGTGCTGTATGCGCTGGAATCCATGGGAGAACTGACGCAAAAGCAGATCGCAGAGAATTTCGGTATGCAAAAACAGACGGTTCATACGGTCGTGAGCGCACTTCAAAAGAAGGGCTATTTACTGTTGGAGGCCAGCGAGGGCGATAAACGTGAGAAGCGGATCGTCTTGACTGAAAGCGGACAGGTATACGCCCACAGAATGATTGCGCCTTTACGAAAAGCCGAGGAGAAGGTTTATAGAACAATCGGGAACGAACGGCTCCAAGCCATGTGTGAAATTCTTGACCTTTTCAATCTTCTCTTTGAAAGAGAGCTGAGAGGAGGTCTGGGCAGTGAATAACAAGCGGACTTTCTTTCAGTATGTGATTCCGTCCGTGTTATCCTTTGCGCTTTCCGGGGTGTATGCCATCGTTGACGGTTTCTTTGTAGGCAACTCAATCGGGGATGCCGGACTTTCCGCAATCAACATTGCATATCCCATCACGGCGGTCCTGCAATCCGTAGGGACAGGAATCGGAATGGGTGGTTCAGTCAAATACTCCATTCTGAAAGCAGCAGGAAATGAGAAAAAAGCACGGGAGTTCGTTGCCGGTGCAACATGGCTGATGCTTCTTTTCAGCGCTGTCCTGACTGTCACCGTTTTCTTCACTTCAGAGAAAATCCTTTCTGCCCTTGGTGCATCGGGCGAGTTGCTTACTCTGGGAAATGAGTATATCAAGGTAATTGCCCTTGGAGCGATTTTACAGGTGTTCGGCACCGGACTGGTTCCGTTTATGCGTAATTACGGCGGTTCTTTGTGGGCAATGATCGCTATGATCTGCGGCTTTGCTACCAATGTTGCTCTTGACTATACTTTTGTGTGGGTTCTTGGACGGGGCATGTACGGTGCGGCATTGGCGACCATTATTGGGCAGGGAGTTACCATGGCGGTTGCACTCGTGTATTGCGCCATCAAAAAGAACCTCACTCTGAAAATCGCACCTGTTGATACCCCGAAAACGGCATTTCAGATATTAAAAATCGGACTTGCTCCATTTGGCTTGACCCTTGCCCCAAATATCTCTCTTGTGATCATCAACCGATTTTCGGTTTATTATGGCGGACAGGAGGCTATCGCCACCTATGCCTGTATCTCCTATATCATCTGCATTGTTTATCTTCTTTTGCAGGGTGTCGGTGATGGTAGCCAGCCGCTCATGAGTCAGTTCTACGGAGCAGGCGAAGAAAAATCGCTCAAACAAACCAAAACGCTGGCGTATGAATTTTCCATGGTTTTGGCGGTAATCAGTGCGATTCTGATTTACCTGCTCCGTGGAAAGATTGGACTACTGTTCGGTTCATCTGCCGAGGTAAACGCAGGGGTCATAAAGGTCATGCCGATCTTCCTTGTGTCGGTTCCGTTTGACGCCATCACACGAGTTTCCGCGGCGGCTTTCTACGCAACCGAAAAAAGTGTGCTGTCCTATGTTCTGACCTTTATCGAACCCATCATCATGCTGGTGTTGATGCTGATGCTGCCGCCGGTGTTTGGCGGTCAAATCACGATTTGGTGGAGCGCCGTATTTGCAAAGGTCATTACCGCATCAGTAAGCATTGTGCTGTCCGTTAGATACAGCGCACAAAGAAATCGATAACTTCCAGTTTGTCGTTCTAAAAATTCAACTGAATAATCCCAGCAAAAACCGCTGCTACATGGAAGCCAACAAACCATGCAACAGCGGTTTTTCTTTACCGTTTTTTCCTCTGGCTGATAGGCGTTCCCATTTTCTTTGACTTTTTGAGAATACGAATGAGCCAGCGAAATTCTTCGTCTGACAGATTTTTGTAGTTGATACCAAGCTGCTTGCAGTAAAGGACAACCAGCTTTTCATCCCGGCTGCCCTTGAAGTTTTCGACCGCTTCCAGATTTTCTTTCAGTTCATCGGCAACGGTGGTCTGGGGCGCACTCTCACTGTCCTTTTTATGGGCTTCTCGAATATCCCGGATAATGAGGTTGAGGTCATCAAGAACCATGTGGCTGAAATATTCATCGTCACTGATATGGGCGGCTTGCAGCACTTTCAAATGCGGGTCATCTTCGCCTGGGCGATACCGTTCAATGATTTCATGCCGGACGGTATCGACAAGTGCATTGAGGTTTTGAATCTGCATGGTAGCAATCCCGTCCACATAAATCTCAATGTCTGCAAGAAACTTGATGAAATCTTTATGTGTAGCAAGCTCACAGAGCAGACGGTTGTTAATCCGACCGCTTTTCAGCAGTGCCACCATCTCATCATTCAAATGCAGCTCCGTCAATGGTGTGTTGATCTGCTCCCTGTTCTCTGTCCGGCACAGTAGATAATCAACAGAGACCCCATAGAAGTCTGCCAGCGTGATAAGGTTGCCATGATTGATTTCCTTAAAATCCTCTTTTTCATAACTTCCAAGAGCTGATTTGGAAATGCCTGTCAGCTTTGATAGTTCTTCCAGATTTAAGCCTTTGTCCTTGCGGAGTTCCCAAAGGCGTTCCTGTATGCTTGTTGCTCCTTTCATGGGCGCACGCTCCTTTCCAATGGTTTCATTGCTGCCGCTTATCTGGATTATATCACACTTTCCGCAATCGTGGAAATTTCTGATTTTTACCCCTAATTCCTACTTTGTGGACATACGGCACAGGGCACAAAAATGTTCTATGATACAGGTAGTTCATCGATGGATTATTCCAATCGAATGACCAGCCTGTGTGGGATATGCTTCCCCGGCGATGTAGTGCCATGACTTTTGGCAGGGATGTGGAGGAACCCTGACCGAAACGAGCGTACCAAAGGGAGCGATACGCCGCTGTGAGATTCAGGGGAGGAACGACACCGGGGAGAACTGGCGAACTGACACCGAAATGATACCGAAACACGACAATCTGATAGGGGGATAGTCTACCCTATCGCTGATACTTCGGGAGATTTTAATCGGCTCTATGGCTGTAATTTTGCCGAAAATCGCCCCGAAACCATACACTAAAACGGGAGGAAACACAATATGCCGAGAATGAGTAAAAAGAGGAAGCATGAGCTTTCCTTTTACCTCAATGACCGGGGGCGTGTCACTTACAACGAATTATGCCGGAAATGCCAGCATGGGTGCAGGCAGAGCTTCCGGGCGGTTGTGATTGACTGCCCCCGTTATTTATCCAAACGAGCAAAGAAAAAGGAGGAACACACCGAATGAATTTTGAATTTATGACGATAGACACACCATTGCCGCCCTGTATGCCCTTTCCCAGAGCGTTGACAGGATTTCCAGTCAGCAGCACCGCAAAGGTCATGTACTGCCGGATGCTGGACGCTATGCTCTCCAAAGGTCAGGAGGACGAGAACGGAATCCTGTTTGTCTGCTTCCCTGTCACAGCCATTGCCGCAGTCCTGTCCCGCAGTCCCATGACGGTCAAGCGTTCTCTGAATGAACTGGAAACCGCCGGACTTATCATGCGGGTGCGTCAGGGCGTTGGAGAACCAAACAGGATTTATGTGCTGATACCGGGAAAGGAGGACGCTGCCCTTGCCTGATACCTCAAAGCTGGAAAAGATAAACCGGGAGCTGGAGAAAAGCGAAAAGAAACTGCGGAAAGCCATCAATGATGAAAAGGCATTGCAGCACCAGTTAAAGCAGCTTACCCGAAAGGAACGGACGCACCGGCTCTGTACTCGTGGCGGTATGCTGGAAAGTTTTCTGCAAGAGCCGGAACGCCTGACAGATGATGATGTCATGCTGTTGTTGAAACTCATTTTTCACAGGCAGGACACGCAGGAACTATTGAAAAAACTGTTGGAACGGGAGAAGCTGGAAACCCCTTAGTTTACTAAGGGCGCAATTATACACCACCCAGAGGTTGGTGCATTGCGTTCTCCGAAGGCTCCTCGCCGGAGGGCTGTGATTTTCCGCAGTCATGGTCTGCTCCAAATCATACAGGGGACGCTACGCTTCCCCTGCGCTGGCTGCCGCCAGCTACCCTTTTGTGGACTTGCCATCTGGGGACACCTTGCGTTGCAAGCTGTTCCCAGCCGACAAGTTTCATAAAATATGCTATCTTTTCGATAGCCAATGAAGTATAATGAAGATGACAACAAATCGGTAGTTGACAAGGAGTTTTGATAGCGTGAAAAAAATATTTCTTAAAATTGTGATAGGGGTTGTTCTTGCTTGTATTTTATTTGTTTGTTTTCTTTATACGAACAATGAGATCGGCGTGACTTCATCTAAGCTGGAGGCAGATATTCGTTCGTCGCAGAAGATTAAGGATGATTGGACGGTCGATGGAAGCGTTTCCAGCACGATGGCTGCATATATTTCTTACCCTCAGGATTTGAGTGACCATTCTTTTTCCGTCTATGTCAACCGTCCTGGTCTTTCCTTTGGATACTTTTTCCGTGGGGGTGGAAACCTTTCGGGGGTTCAAAGAGGAATTGCCGAGTACACCGTAGAAGGATATAATGAGCGAGCATTTATTTCTATGAATCAGCAACAGGTAACACAGCTTGAAATAGATGACGGCAACACAATTCAAGTGCTTGACATTGACAGCAATAAACCTTTTGCGATTGTTTTGCCTATAAGTGCGGGAACCATTACATTCTATGATGTGAATGGCAATACTGTGGAATACTGGAACAATTCTCTTTGACAACTTCCAGTTTGTCAGCTTCACATCGGGTCAACTTGCCCCGAACTTTTACAATTAAATACCCGCCGCCCACATAGCGGCACACCGAGCAGGAAATCTGAAAAAGGTCTCCTGCTTTTTTTCTGCCCAAAATGAGGTGGTAAAACGCCACCCCGTCCACCAATTAGCGAAAGGAGGGACACGAAATGCCCTGTCCACACAACGAAATCACGATTGTTCAGCGCAGCCAGCGGCAGTCTGCGGTTGCCGCCGCTGCTTACCAGAGTGGCGAAAAGCTGTTCTGTGAATACGACCAGCAAGTGAAGCACTACCCGGAAAAGCGTGGTATCGTCCACAATGAGATTCTGCTCCCAGCAAATGCCCCGCCGGAGTATGCAGACCGTAATACCTTATGGAACGCCGCCGAAGCTGTGGAAAAACAATGGAACTCCCAGCTTGCAAGGAGGTGGGTGCTTACCATCCCAAGAGAGATACCACCCGACCAGTATGCTGTCCTTGTCCGGGAGTTTTGTGAGCAGCAGTTTGTTTCCAAAGGCATGATTGCTGATTTTGCAATCCATGACCCCCATCCGCCGGGACACAATCCCCACGCCCATGTCATGCTCACTATGAGGGCAATGGACGAACATGGAAAATGGCTTCCCAAGAGCCGCAAGGTTTATGACCTTGACGAAAACGGGGAACGGATAAAACTTCCGTCCGGCAGATGGAAAAGCCACAAGGAGGATACGGTGGATTGGAACGACCAGAAGTATTGTGAAATCTGGCGGCATGAATGGGAGGTCATCCAGAACCGCTATCTGGAAGCCAATGACCGCCCGGAGCGTGTGGACTTGCGTTCCTATGCCAGACAGGGGCTTGATATTATCCCTACTGTCCATGAGGGGGCTGCTGTCCAGCAGATGGAAAAGCGTGGTATCCAGACAAATATCGGCAACCTGAACCGGGAAATCAAAGCTGCCAACCGCCTAATGAAGTCCATCCGGCAGCTTATCCAAAACCTCAAAGGCTGGATTACCGAGCTGGGAGAAAAACGGAAGGAGCTGCTTGCACAAAAAGCGGCGGAGGAAGCGACACTTCTTCCCAATCTGCTGATGAAGTATATGGAGATACGAAAGGAAGAACGGAAGGACTGGACAAGGGCTGGACAGAACCGGGGGACTTCACAGGACTTAAAGGCAGTCAGCGAAGCCCTATCCTATCTCCGGCAAAAGGGGCTTTCCACTGTGGAGGACTTAGAAGCATTTCTGGAATCTTCCGGGAAATCAGCCGCAGATTACCGCAATCAGATGAAGCCAAAGGAAGCCCGCAGCAAAGTGATTGACGGGATTCTTGCCAGCCGGACAGACTGCAAGGAATGTAAGCCTGTCTATGAGAAGTACCAGAAGATGTTTTTTAAGAAAACAAAGGAGAAATTCAAACAGGAACACCCGGAGGTTGCCCGGTATGAGAAAGCCGCCGCCTACCTTGCCAAGCACCCGGACGATAAGGACAGTACCCAAAATGAGCTGCAAGAGGAGCAGGAAAAACTTCTCAGCGAAATCGCAGAGCTGAAAGAACCTTTGACCGAGGTACAGGCTGATTTGAAGAAGTTGCGGGACATCCGCTACTGGGTACGGAAAGCTACACCCGGCACAGAAGAAAGCAAAGAGCCGCCCAAGAAGCAGCCTATCAAGGAAGTCTTGCAGGATAAGGCAGACGAGAAAAAAGCACAAAGAACTGCCCAGGAACAGACGAAACACAAACAACAGGATATGGAACTTTAACAGGCACTTGCCATTTTCAATCAGAGAATGTCAGGTGCTTTTCTTTTTTCAAGGAGGGATAGATTTGAATGTATTTGAAGCTGTGAAGCAGTCTGTCACAACAAGACAGGCAGCGGAGCATTATGGAATCCATGTAGGTCGGAACGGGATGGCTTGCTGCCCGTTCCATAACGATAAAACCCCAAGCATGAAGTTGGATCGGCGTTACCACTGCTTCGGCTGCGGTGCGGATGGGGATGTGATTGATTTTACCGCCGCCCTGTATGGGCTGGGAAAGAAAGAAGCCGCCGTACAGCTGGCACAGGACTTCGGGCTTTCCTATGAGGACTGGAAACCGCCGGGAAAGGAAAAAAAGCCAAAGCCCCGGCAGAAATCCCCGGAGGAACAGTTTCAGGAAGCAAAGAACCGCTGCTTCCGTATTCTTGCCGATTATCTCCACTTGCTTATGGCATGGAGAAAGGACTACGCCCCGCACTCCCCGGAGGAAGCCTTTCATCCCCGGTTCGTGGAAGCCTTACAGAAGCAAGCCCAAGTGGAATATCTGCTGGATGTGCTGCTGTTCGGGGAGACAGAGGAAAAAGCGGCTTTGATTACGGACTACGGAAAGGATGTGATACAGCTTGAACAGCGAATGGCAGAGCTTGCAGCCGCAGACGCAGCAAGAACTAAAAAACACCATGAACGCCATGCAGCCGCCCCAGAGCATTGAGGAAATCAAGGCGGGGCTGGAAACCACCGAGAAAGGCGGTGTCCGCCAGAGCATACGGAACTGCCTGACCGTATTCCAGCGTGACCCTCTGCTTTCCGGGGCTATCGCATACAACATCCTGACCGACCGCAAGGACATCATAAAGCCCATCGGTTTTCACAGAGAAAGCACAGCCCTGAACGATACGGATATGAAGTATCTGCTTCTCTATCTGGAAGAAACCTATGGGCTTACCAATGAGAAAAAGATTGATAATGCCAT